>NZ_JCACKM010000039.1:0-51967 GCF_059505385.1 Desmonostoc vinosum | reverse complement strand
GCGTAGCGGGGCGTAGCGGGGCGTAGCGGGGCGTAGCGGGGCGTAGCGGGGCGTAGCCCGATAAATCATCCCGCAATTATGCAACGCCCCCTGTGGGCTGAGCGAAGTCGTACCCCTACGCTTTAAGCAAGCTACGCGCATCGTCTCCGACAGGAAAAGCCCAATTCCCCCCATTTACACAGGTTAATAAAGGATAAAAATTGGATTAAAAGTTTACGAGTTATTAATAATATCTTAAATAAAATATTAGATGTTACGTTATTTTAATGATTTTTTGGAAGTTATAAGAGTTATTATTTATTACGAAGGATGAAATTAAACAACTTGCAAAAACCGAACAAATGTAGTGAACTACTCCAGAGTTTACACTTCGGGACAAGGCTGTCTCATTAACTTAGTTGGTAAAACGGGACAAGCGGCTCAAATTTCAATTCATGCCCCCAGCCAATATATCTGTACCAACCGCGAACGGATATTACCAGATTGGAAACAGCAACCATTTTTTTGGGTGGTGATTGTTTTACAGCAATCACGATATCAGTTAGTGGAAAGTACTTTAGAAATAGAGACAGAAAAAGAGCGCTTACGAGAGATTTTTATGCGATTTGGGTGCGATTTGGCGTTTAGTCTACGCGATCGCGGTTATTTAACAGACCTAATTGATCCTCGTACTGGCTATCCTTTACTTTCCCACCCTGGAGTAATTCCTCACGATGATACAGCTGTTGTTAAAGCTTTACTCAATTATCCAGTAATTAAAAATAAATGCTGTGTATTGGTGCATCCCAAATGGGGTACAGCAGTTTACCCCAGTGTTATCATCTCAACAGCTCCGTCAATCATGATTGAAAGCTCTGCTAAAGATATAGCGTTAGCATATGGATGGCAACAAATGAGCCAACAATCGGAATTTAATCAGCGAATAGCACTAGGTTAGCTTAAACAGCCATGTTGCTTCACACCTACTTGATAGGGAGTGTCGAGACGGCAGTCGCTACAAGTCGGGAAACCCGCCCAAATGTCAAGAGTTTTCTTGTGCTGATGTCCGCATTTAGGACAAGTTTGACTAGGCTTTACTTTTTTGGTTGGGACTTCTACAAACACACCACCAATCTGATCTATTTTGTATTTGATGGTGTTGCGAAGCATACCAAAACCAACATCAAGTATTGACTTATTTAGTCCAGCCTTCTGTTTCTTACAAACTTTGGCGAAGAGAAGTTGCCGGGGAGATGTTCTTTCCGGCAAACTTCGGGGACGGAAACCGACACCGCCAAGTTTGCGCTTTCTGCGCTTACCAATCTTCGCTTTAGCGGTCATGTTCTTGACTTCTAGTTTTTCAGTTGCAACGAAGCTATTACTGCTTACAATATCTGCTGCAATTTGATGTAGCCAATTTTGTCTTTGGTTAGCAACTCGTGCGATTAGCTTACTAACCTTTGCTTGGGCTTTTGGCAACTCCTCGGACATCCTCCGCTCTGTTAAACCGTAGGTTTGATTTGATTGAGGATGCCCTCGTCATTGCCCGCTATCCTTACCTACCATTAGAGTACTTTGAAGGTGGGGACTGCCGCGTTTTGTTCAACTCACAGACGATAATTGATAACTTGCTTGCTCTTTGTGTTGTGTCTGCTGTTGCTGTAAAACTACCAATTGTTTTTCTAATAACGCCTTCACCTCATGACGGAAAGTGAAAAAGTGTTCGCCAAAACTCAAAGCCACAAAGTAATCATAAAATAAATGGGGCTTTTGGAGAGCGATCGCCACCAATTGCCACCAAAAACGCCAACGAGTCGAACGCACTACACCCTGTCGCCAACAAATTGCCGGAAATAAGCGCACCTCATGCCAAGTCAGCTGCCGCTTGATTGCAGGACGCCGACCTGCCATCAAGGTAAAATGGCGATAAGTCCGCTTGAGATAAGATAGCGGTTCATACAAATTCCAAAAACAATTAATAAATTCCGTGACAATTTCTTCTAAAGGCCGAGTTGGCTGAAAGTTCATCAGCGTACCTTGATAGCCTGTTGCTAAACCATCTAATAATCGACCCTCTTGTTGCAGACGAGTCCACATCGATGTATTATGGAACGCCTGAAGCAAACTTAAATGGGCTTGCGGAATACCTGTATCTTCGATAAACTGTTGAATGCGATCGCCTGCACCAGTCCGTTCATTATCAAAGCCTAAAATAAAGCCAGCCATAATTTGTAACCCGGCGCGTGTAATCTTATGGCACGACTCCACAAGCGACAAGCGGGTATTTTGTTCTTTGTGAACTCCCATTAAACTATCTACATCAGGTGTTTCAATACCCATAAACACCATAGAAAAGCCAGCTTTCACCATCAGCTCTATCAATTCATCATCTTCTGCTAGATTTAGTGAAGCTTCCGTGAGTAGAGGGAAAGGATAGTTGCGTTCTTCCATCCAAGGAATCAATTCCCTTAGCAAAAGTTTAGCGTTGCGTTTGTTGCCAATAAAGTTATCATCAACGATAAACACATAGCGATACCAGCCCATTTGATAGAGTGCTTCTAATTCAGCTAGCATCTGTTCTGGTGTTTTCGTGCGCGGCTTGCGACCAAACAAAGTGATGATATCGCAAAATTCACACTGGAATGGACAGCCTCGTGAAAATTGCACAGTTACAGCCATGTAGGCGTCTAAGTTTAATAAATCGAAGCGGGGTATGGGAGTTTGAGTCACATCAGGTTTTTCTGTAGCGCGAAAAATACCGCGTTCTTCCCCCCGCGCCAAAGCCTCTAAAAACATGGGAATAGTGCATTCACCCTCATCTAAAATGAGATAATTGGCTCCTGCCTCCAAAGCGAACTCTGGTACTGAAGTGGCGAAAGGCCCACCCACAGCCACCTTTTTACCTAACGTCACCCCCTTTTGAATTAATTCACGGAAATCCTCTTTTTGGATAATCATTGCAGAGATGATTGCCAAATCACACCAATTCCAATCTTCATCTGTCTCTAGGCAGATATTACGATCAATTAATTTGATTTCCCAATCACTTGGCAGCATAGCTGCGACTGTAATTAAACCTAACGGCGGATTAGTGGAGCGTAAACCTGCCAAATCGAGTGTTTCCTGGTAAGACCAGAAAGAATTAGGCATTATCGGCCAGAGTAGTAAAGCTTTCATCAGCACACACCCCGGAGTACAAAAAATTATTAATTTTAACGTTACTGCTAATTTATCTAATCAAAACTTAAAATTTTGTCGCGTTTTGTAAACTATGAGGTATATGTATTCTTGTTGAGAAGAGATGCACTTCGACTTCGCTCAGTGATCGGGGGATGAGGGAGATGAGGGGGATGAGGGAGATGAGGGAGAAGTAACCAACACCAATTCCCAATTCCCAATTCCCCATTCCCCAATCCCCAATCCCCAATCCCCAATCCCCAGTCCCCAGTCCCCAGTCCCCAGTCCCCAATACCCATTCCCAATTCCCAAGAAAATGTCAAAATTAAATGAGTTTTTGACCGCTACTTTACATAGCGCAGATTTGAGATCACTGAGTTAAAATTTATGGGCAAACAGCGCGTTCTTTCTGGAGTTCAACCAACAGGCAATTACCATCTGGGCAATTATTTAGGAGCTATTCGTAACTGGGTAGAGGGTCAAAGCGAGTATGACAATTACCTCTTTGTGGCTGATTTGCACGCGATCACACTACCACATGATCCAAAACAATTAGCAAATAATACCTATACCCTCGTTGGTCTTTATCTAGCTTGTGGTCTTGATTTGAATCACTCCACTATTTTTGTGCAATCTCACGTTTCGGCGCATAGTGAACTAACTTGGTTGTTCAACTGCATTACACCCTTAAACTGGTTAGAAGATATGATCCAGTTTAAAGAGAAAGCTGTTAAGCAGGGAGAAAATGTAAATGTAGGTTTATTAGACTACCCCGTGCTGATGGCGGCTGATATCTTACTGTATCAAGCCGATAAAGTACCTGTGGGTGAAGACCAAAAGCAACACTTGGAATTGACACGGGATATTGCCGCCAGGTTAAATCATCAATTTGGCAAACCAGATCAGCCTGTGTTGAAGTTACCAGACCCCTTAATTCGCAAGGAAGGCGCGAGGGTAATGAGTTTGGCTGATGGCACACGCAAAATGTCGAAGTCTGATCCGTCGGAACTCAGCCGGATCAATTTACTAGATTCACCAGACCAAATTCAGTATAAAATAAAACGTTGTAAAACCGATCCCATTCGTGGTTTAACTTTCGATGATCCAGAACGTCCAGAATGTAACAACTTGTTAGCACTGTACATGCTGCTTTCTGGCAAACCAAAACAAGCAGTTGCCGCAGAGTGCCAAGACATGGGCTGGGGACAATTTAAGCCGTTATTGACAGAAACAACAATTCATGCACTAAAACCAATCCAAGAAAAATATCAAGAAGTCATGGAGGACAAAGGATATCTAGAGTCTGTGTTGCGTGATGGCAGAGAAAAAGCACAAGCGATCGCCAACCAAACCCTTACACAAGTCAAAGCCGCTTTAGGCTTCTCTATACTCTAAATTAGGGAGTAGGGGCAGGTTATACATAGATTTCCTCTTGTTCTCTGCCTCTAATCAAGGCAAAAGGCACTAATTTCCTCACACTGATAACTGATAAATCTTGAGGTGCCTTATGCTAAAGCTATACTCAGAGTGAAAAAGACTCAATGTTATGCTTGATACGCAAAGCCAGACTTGTTTGACTTCATTCCGAACATGTGCTAGAGAAGGAAAATTCTTGATTACCGCTGAAGTGGCACCGCCTAAAGGTGGTAATCCAGCACACATGCTTGCAATGGCGGCGACTCTTAAGGGAAGGGTTCATGCCGTCAATATTACTGATGGTAGCCGCGCAGTATTACGGATGTCTTCGCTAGTAGCGTCGATTATTTTATTACAACATGGTATCGAACCGATTTGTCAAGTTGCTTGTCGCGATCGCAACCGCATTGGTTTACAAGCCGACCTCATGGGCGCTCATGCCTTGGGTGTGCGTAATATCTTAGCCCTGACTGGCGACCCAGTAAAAGCAGGCGATCATCCTGATGCTAAAGGTGTATTTGACTTAGAAGCTGTGCGATTGCTGCAACTAATTAGAAAAATGAATCAAGGCGTTGATTGCAACGATAAACCCTTGACAGACGGGGCGACAGATTTATTTGTTGGCGCAGCAGTAGATCCGCAATGCGCCAGTTGGTCGGGTTTGCAGAGTCGATTTGAACGCAAAATCGAAGCCGGAGCGCAATTTTTTCAAAGTCAATTAATCACTGATTTTGAGCGCCTAGAAAAATTTATGGACACAATTGCTGCTGGTTATAAAAAACCAATTTTGGCAGGAATTTTTCTGTTGAAATCGGCAAAAAATGCCCAGTTTATTAATAGGTGCGTTCCGGGTGTCAATATTCCCCAGCACATTATTGATAGATTAGCGAAAACTAAAGACCCGCTGGAAGAAGGCATGAAAATTGCCGCCGAACAAGTACAGATTGCCAAACAATTATGTCAAGGCGTCCATATGATGGCGGTAAAACGAGAAGATTTGATTGCCCCAATTTTAGATTTAGCTGGAGTTGCGCCAGTGAATCAGATGGTAACAATCTAGACCAAAAGGGCGATCGCATTTTTGATTAAAGCAGCTGGCACAAATCAGCTGCTTTGTTTATTGAGAATTTCTGATTAATTGCAGCAATATTGCTTCAAGGCTTTGCAAAGCTGCATTAGTTGTTCGCTGATGTTCTTCAAAGTTGCGCTGATGTTGTTCATGGCTATCGCGTAACTCTAGCAGTACATCATTTAGAATCGCATCTCTAGCAAATATGCTGTTGGCGGTTGATGCAAGGTCATCAAGTTGCTGCTGGGTATTTGCTTGTCTGGCACTTAAATCATCAAGCCTCACAGTAACGCGCTCTAGCAATGCTTCTATTGTGTCTAGTCTGTTTGGTTGGTGGGAAGTCATAAGTGAGGAACAGGGACTGGGAATTCGTAACTATTTATATGGTAAATAATGGGGTATTTTTGCATAAAATGGCACAAGTTGACACATGTCACCATTGCCCCAAAAATACCCCAGCTAGGGCTTTTTGCTTGCATTCCTTTAAAGGCGGCACCCGGATTTGAACCGGGGGATGATGGTTTTGCAGACCAGTGCCTTACCACTTGGCTATGCCGCCACACCCACAATTATCTATTATATCAGTATTTTTCATAAATTCGCATCCTCGTAGATGAGAAATTTTCTTGCGTTTCCTGAAGCTAAAACGCTTTCAAATTGCACATGAGCTTGGAATTACAACTGATTACCCTTCTGAATCAGAATGTCGTAAAATACTGCAAATCATAATTTATATCTTAAGATAGATGAAAAAATAACTTTATCTAAAAAAATGATTTTAGTGTAATTCTTAGCTTTATAATTGCGTAAAAACTAGGTTAACATTAGTCATTCAAAGCCTCAAACAAACGCAAATTGTCTAATCAATACCGTAAACATCAATTTACGAACAAGCTAATTTTGCTACTTGAGGTGCAATAGGCTACTTTACTGAGAGACAAATGAGAGATTAAGACGCATACACCCCGATTAGCAAAGATGAATCAAGTGTCACCCGTATCAATTGCTCAGGTAACAGATATACATCTGTTTGCTTCAGAAAATGACAAACTACTGGGAATGCCTACCGCAGAATCTTTTCAAGCAGTGATAGAACACTTAAAAACTCTGCAAACTGAAATTGATTTACTACTGCTGACGGGAGATTTATCTGGCGATAGTACGCCTGCATCCTATGAAAATTTACAAAACCTGCTGAGTTCACTCAAAATATCTACTTACTGGCTACCAGGAAATCATGACTGTGCGATCGCCATGGATAAAATTTTAAATCTAGGCATGGTTTCCCGACGTAAATCTTTTCAGCGTGGCAGTTGGAATTTTATTTTACTCAACTCTTCTGTACCTGGATATGTGCATGGTCATCTTTCAGAACCAACTCTAGATTGGCTAGATTGGGAATTAAAAATGATGGGTGAGAATCCCACTCTCGTGGCGCTACATCATCCGCCTTTTCTAGTCAATTCTGAGTGGTTGGATGCTAGCAGTCTCAAAAATTCTGAGGAACTGTTTGCTGTTCTAGATCGCCACCCACAAGTCAAGATAGTTTTATTTGGTCACATTCATCAAGAATGGGAGCATCAACGTCATCATGTACACTACTTTGGTAGTCCCTCAACTTCTATTCAGTTCTTGTCAGAGAGTCAATCTTTTGCCATTGACCGACAACCTCCCGGTTTTCGGATGCTAGAACTCTATCCCGATGGCACTTGGAAAACTTGGGTTGAGCGAGTTCGTTATTTTCATTCTCTAGAGTTAGCAGCGACAGGATATTAATACCAATTCGTAATTCGTAATGACGCGACGCTCCTGTGTCGCTCTAAGCGAAGCTATGCCGTAGGCTTTACGCTGACCCTATCGATGACTCGCTACCGCTACGCTAACGTAATTCGTAATACTTCGACTTCGCTCAGTACAAGTTCGTAATGACGCTCGAGGACTCGCTAACGCTGCGCTAACGTAATTAAGAAACTCTTATTTAGTAGGAGTTTCGGAGTTTGAATGTGTAGCCGAATTTTGGAGAATTGGTATTATATCATGTCCGGCTAATCACTTATCATAAAAATTTCTCCGCGTCCCCGCGTCTCCCTATCTCCGTGTCAGCCAAATCATAAGTCTTTAAACGGACATGGTATTACTCAGTGACTGGAAGCAGGGGGGAGAAATTTCGGTGTTTTTTAGAGCAAAATGGGGTGCGCTAGCTTTTGGCTAACACACCCCGTAAAAATATTTCACCTCAAGAGCATTTGCAGCTAAAGATAGACTCAGCTAGCTACTGCCTCAACTGGTGTTGCTTCAACTGCGGTAGCAGCTGCGTAAACGCTAACTTTTTTACGGGTTTTGCCTTTTCTTTCAAATGTGACAACGCCGTCAATTAAGGCAAACAAAGTATCATCGCTGCCAATACCGACATTATTACCTGGGTGAAATTTAGTGCCGCGCTGACGCACGAGAATGTTTCCTGCACGTACAGTTTGACCACCGTAACGTTTGACACCCAAACGTTGAGCATTAGAATCGCGACCGTTACGTGTACTACCTGTTCCTTTCTTATGAGCCATAATTTCCTCTTATATGTTTATTTCTCTTTATTCTTCGGTGGCGGGTTCAGTTTCTTGGGCAGCGAGATCATCAGCGACAGGTGTTGCACTTGTCTCAGTTTCAGCTGCTAAGACTGCACCATTGAGGATAATCGAATCAATCATCAATCTGGTAACTTCCTGACGATGCCCCCGCTTTTTACGGGTTTTCTTTTTCGGCTTCATCTTATATACCAGGACTTTTCGATCTCTAAAGTGTCGTAATACAGTCCCTTCTACAGTCGCACCTGCCACAAGGGGCTGCCCAATAGAGAGTTCGCCATCGTGATGCACAAGTAATACTGCTTCTATTGTAACTTTTTCGTCTGGTTCGGCAGTTAACAGTTCAATGTCGTAGAATCGGCCTGGCTCTACTCTTAATTGTTTGCCACCAGTTTCAATAATCGCGTAGGTCATGGAATTGTCCTTAAGTTTGCCGTACAGGTAGCTGGCTTTGATTCTGTCAGCTTTTGCAATATGTCTACCTGATCCGAGCGAGAATTAGACAGACAATCTCAAATCGTATCCTATTAAAAAGCGCTAAGTCAACCTATAATACTAAATTCCTAATTTCAGACAAAGAAGCGGAATGTTACTTGCTGGTTGTGTAGTTAACCAAGACACAGAACAGCAATAATCTGAGTAATGGTATTCGTTACTCAGATTTTCCCTGCTTTAATTATCTTGTCGTTTCCAATCCCTTTAACTTGTGAGTTAGGATGGCAATATTTTAAGCAGGTGTTATGAAAAGAATAGAAGTTGAACAAAGAGCGATTTTGATTGGGTTGGCAGGTAGCCACGGCTATGGTTTAAATCGTCCCGAATCTGACTTTGATTATCGGGGAGTGTTTATTGCACCTAAAAGGTATTACTTAGGATTTGACCATATAGAACAAAAAGATGCTGGTTGGGATGAACCAGGAAAATTTTCATTTTTAGATGGTAATAAAGACACAGTTATATATGAGTTAAAGAAAATTCTCCAGTTATTGGCGGGGGCAAATCCTAATATTTTAGAATTACTGTGGTTGAATAATTATCCTGTCTTAACTTCTGTGGGACAGCACTTGATTAGCCACAAAAAGATATTTCTAACTAAAAAAGTTAAGCATACTTATTCTGGTTATGCTTTTGCTCAAATTAAAAAGATGGAAACTCATCGTAAGTGGTTGTTAAATCCTCCGCAAAAGAAACCATTGCCTTTTGATTTTGCGATAGAAGACGAAACACCACTGACCAAAGATGAGCTTAACGCTTTTCTAGAATATCTTTATAACTTAATTAGAGGACGGATTGAGTTTTTAGAAGAAGCCGAACAATTGTACAAATTACTGACGGCAGATATTGACTTTAAAGGAGTGTTAAAACAATATACTTTATCTGATGAGACTTTAGATTATACTCAAAAGTTAACAAATAGTCGTAAAGACTTTATTCGCTTGCTGCAAAAAAGCCAAAATTATCAAATAGCTTTAAGAGAATGGCAGGCTTATTTAGCTTGGCAAAAAAATAGAAATCCAGCAAGAGCGGAGATGGAAAGAAAGTCAGGTTATGACCTCAAGCATGGAATGCATTGTATTCGATTATTACGCAGTGGTTTGGAAATATTGCGGCAAGGAGCAGTAATTGTTGATAGGAGAATAGCTGGAGACGTTGAAGATTTAAAAGCTATTTTAAAGGGTGAGTATTCATATGAACAATTGATGAAAATGGCAGAGGATTTAGTTGCAGAAATGGAAATTGTTTATGGGCAATCTACCTTACCTGCTAGACCAGATTTGGAACAAATTAATGAATTGTGTATGGAATTAGTAGAAATGCAAGGATGGTAATTAGGGAATGGGCGATTAGTAAACTGTATTCTTGCTGCCAATTTTTTACTTATATCGAGTTTAGTTAAAGAGTGTACATTAAGTCTGCGAAGCCGTATAGACTGATCAAAAGTAAAAGTAATGCTGTGAATTGGGTGATGCGTGTTTGGGGTGATGGGGCGATCGCTTCTCGTACTAAGATAGAGATAGATGCCCCAACTACTAAGCTCAAGCCCAGGATTAAATATGGTCTGTCTGGTAAAAAACTCGCTATTGCTAGCATAGCGATCGCTAGCACAAGCATCAATAATTCTATAAACCGGGGCGGGTTGTATTGGCTAGATAAAATACAAGTGTTAAACCAAAATTGCCAAAATCTCATAATTGGTAATGAGTTGAATTTTTTTGTTAGTTGTCATTTGTCCTCTCTTACAAAGTTCTGTTCGCCGGAAGCCGACGCTCAGACTTTGCGCTTCGTCATTTGTGAATAACCAATGACCAATGACAAACTTTAAATTAACGAACACTGGTTTTAACTTGACCTATGCCGTTTTTTTGGGCATTACCTTCTTCTGGTAGTTCTATACCGAAGACGCGACTAAAAGCTTTTGCAACTTTATAGCCAGAGTCAATCGATTCTAGAGGGTCTTTTCGCAGTCTGTGACGTAGGCATAGAGTCATGACACGACGGATATCATCAACTGTAACTTCGGTGCGTCCTTCAAATGCTGTTAATGCTTTAGCGGCACGGTTGGTAACGATGTCACCACGCAAGCCGTCTACGTCTAGTTCTGAACAAACTTCAGAAATTTTAACCCGTAGGTCATAATCAATTTTAACTGCTGGTAAAAGCTGCTGAGCATTAACGATTTGCTGTTGCAATGCTTCTTGCTGCGATTTGTGCTTTTCGAGGAATTCTAGGGGATTTTGGTCAAATTCGGCGCGCTGCTCTACGATTTCCACCCTTAAAGTAGGTTCTTTAACTGTGTGAATTTCGGCGTGCATTCCAAAGCGGTCGAGTAATTGGGGGCGAAGTTCGCCTTCTTCTGGGTTGCCAGAACCGACAAGTACGAAACGCGCCGGGTGACGGATAGAAATACCTTCCCGTTCTACGGTGTTCCAGCCGCTAGCGGCAGAGTCGAGTAGCACGTCTACGAGGTGATCATCTAGAAGGTTGACTTCATCTACGTAGAGGATACCTCGGTTAGCTTTGGCAAGTAGTCCTGGTTCAAAGGCTTTGACACCCTCAGACAAAGCTTTCTCAATGTCGATAGTGCCACAAACTCGGTCTTCTGTAGCTCCTAAAGGCAAGTCTACCATTTGGACTTTTTTGTAGACTACAGGAATTTCTGCTCCTTGTTCTAATTGTTTGCGGACTTCATCACTCATCAAATCTGAGTCTGTGGAGTCGCTGTTGAAAGGATCGTTGGCAACCACAGAAATTTCTGGTAGGAGATCTGCTAAAGCCCGGATAGTTGTAGTTTTGCCGGTGCCGCGATCGCCCATAATCATTACACCACCTATTTTGGGATCAATCACGTTTAACAGTAATGCCAGTTTCATCTCTTCCTGACCTACAATTGCTGTGAAAGGAAACACTACACGGCGCGTACTGGCTGGAGATTGAGCAGTTGGACTCACTATATTACCTTAACTATATTTTTCTTATTACAGTTTTTTATTGTGACACAGCAGGGGGACTGGAGGGTTTTTGCAGCTATTACTCATCTATAAACTGTTGAGAAACTTTCTGAGCAAGCAGTAAGTAAAGCTATTTAGTGTTGTACCCTGACATTAATATAAAGAAGTCAGTCTTAAGGGTAATGAAATTGCAAACCCCCAAAAATTTCGAGCAATCCTGGACTGTACGCTGTTTTGCCGCAGTGTTGCTTTTCGGTCAAGTTTGGCTGCATTTACTTCAAGGGAAAACGTACTACCGTAAAATTTTACAACATATGGTAACTGCTGGGCCAGCTTCTATTTCTCCAGTGCTGCTGGTGAGTGGTTTTGCAGGTATGATTTTTACTATTCAAACAGCTAGAGAATTAATACGATTTAATGCTGTGAATACTGTAGGAGGTGCTTTTGCCCTAGCTTTTTGTAGAGAATTAGCTCCAATTTTGACCGCCAGTATTTTAGCAGGTCAAGTTGGTTCGGCTTTTGCAGCCGAATTAGGTGCAATGCGCGTCACAGAGCAAATAGATGCTCTTTATATGCTTAAAACTGATCCAATTGATTATTTAGTACTTCCTAGAGTAATTGCTTGCTGTTTAATGTTGCCCTTCATGACTGTTTTTGCTTTAGTTACGGGCATTAGTGGTGGAGTTTTTGCCGCAGCCCAGTTTTATCAAATTGAGCCAGAAACATTTTTAGAGTCTGTCAGAGATTTTTTAGAGCCGGCAGATATGTATATTATTTTGCTCAAAGGATTTCTTTTTGGGCTACTAGTTGCTGTCATTGGTTGTAGTTGGGGATTAACTACTAAAGGAGGAGCAAAAGAAGTAGGAGAATCAGCAACAAAAGCAGTTGTGACCACTTGGGTATCAATTTTTATGATGGATTTTTTTCTATCTTTACTGCTGTTTCAAAAACCAACATTTTGAATCAGTTTTCAAAATTTAAAATTCAAAATAATGCTCGCGGACTCGCTACCGCTAAGCTAACAAAAAGAAATATTTTTTCCCTACTCCCCATTAAATAATTCGTAATGACGCTCGAGGACTCGCTAACGCTGCGCTAACGTAATTTGTAATGACGCGACGCTCCTGTGTCGCTCTAAGCGAAGCTATGCCGTAGGCTTTACGCTGACGCTATCGAGGACTCGCTACCGCTTCGCTAACGCTAACGTAATTAAGTTTTGTAATGGGGATTGAACCCCAATACAAAACTTGCCGATTATAGAACCGGGGGACTTAAACCCACGGAACTAGTTAAGAATTAGAAATATGTGCGTGTACTTCGCAAACTCGCTCATCACGCCACAATTGATATAGTCTAGTAGCGGGCATAGTCATATATAAGATATCACCGGCACTGAGTCTATTTTCTAGCAGTTCCCAGCCGTGAAGGGTTTGATAATCTGTTTCTAAGTATAAGGGTACAAAATCAGCAGACATTGCTACATCTTTTACCCACTGACCGCAAAAGGGATGTGTAGCTGTGATGACGGTTGCAAAAGCTACCCAAAGACTGTCTGCTGTAATGCCATTGCCCAGAATGCGTCCTCCAAGGGCGGCAGCAGCGAAAGCTGGGGCTGCTAGTTCAGCGGGACTGAGTACAGCCTCGAAGTCAAATACCTGTTGTGCCATGCCAGCAAAATCGGGATCGGCATAATTGACAATCACAGGGATTCTGGGTGATAGTCCTTTGGCTTTGAGGGCAATCTCTAAGTTGATGGCGTCGTTGTTAGTGACAGCCAGAACTGCGGCAGCGGTGTCTACATTACTAGCTTTGAGTGTAGCGCGGAAACTGGCATCACCTTGAATTACGGGAATACCAAGACCTCTGGCGGTGTTGACATATTTATTGTTAGAGTCAGTTTCAATGACTACTACTTCTTGACCGTTGGCATGGAGTTGCTGAATAATTCTCAGACCGATGCCACTCAAGCCACAAACAATATAATGATTGCGTTGGGGAATACGCGCCGCATCCCAAAATTGCTTGAAGCGGCTTCCTAAGACAAAATCGGTGAGCATTGCATACCAAATACCAATCACCACTGCTCCAACTAGCATCATGACGACGGTAAATATTTTAATGCTGTCAGGGGCATTTTCTACAACTTTGTCATTACCGCCTGCTCCAGTAATCATGCCTACGGAAAAGTATAGAGCATCGACAACAGACAAACTCAGCTTGGCTGACATGTAGGTAAGCGTGGCAATGACAATTATTGCTAGTAAGACGATCGCACCAACCAATACAGATCGCCCATGTTGCTGAAACTGCCGGAGATTTGTCACAACTTTCAGCAGTTTTCTAATCAACGATCGCCGCTGGGGACGAATTTGGGGTTGAGTACCAATAATTAAGCGATCGCCTACTTTAATCTCTTGTCCCGATATTACCGCCGATACTAAGTCTATTTCACCTTTCTCAGGTAAGTAATAAATTAGCATCCGCGATCGGTCTTCCCACAACTCACTCAGCTTGCGACCTCTCCACGGGTGGTGTTCATGAATGTATTCTTCATGAATTGGCCAAGTTTGCTGAAATAACTTGATTTGCCCAATGGCTTGGTTTCCTAAAGCTGCAAATGTAAAGACTGGTGCTGCCAAACCGACAACACTCATACTTAGATGATCTACCAAAGTTTGATCCAAGCGATCGCCCAGATTTGTATTATAGAAACGGTTAATAATCCGAATCTGGGGATTTAATACCCGCGCTTGCATCATAATCGACAAATTCAGCGCATCATCAGAGGTAGCAATTACTATAGTCTGCGCCTGTTCAATTCCGGCTGCTGTCAGGGTAGCAGCGACATGTAACTCACCAACAATTACATCTCCTGCGGTTTCACCAGGGATGATTTGCTGATGAATGCCAATCACAAATGCCCCCTGCTGTCTCAGCAAACGAAAGATTTTGTATCCGGTACGTCCTAAGCCACAAACGATAATTCGAGGTTTCATGAAACAGCAGCGTATTTTGAAGAGCTGCATTTCTAGTTATTTTTCTTATTGTTGCTCACTTTACTCAGGCATAACTGTAGCTGAAAACACGATTATTTTAAATTAAATGACATTTTTCAGTTGAGAATGAAAATTTGTCTTTTGTGCAAAATCATATACATAATGCTTTAGTTTACACTCAATAACTTGACTGTCTTTACAACAAAATTGCCCTATTTGATTACACTTTCAGTTTTTTTTAATTAATGAGTGACTTATCATGGCGAAATGTAAAGAACAACTTAAGAAACCTCAATTTGTTACAAAAAAAATTAAAAATTAACATTAATTCAAATTAAGCGTTATACAGAGCAATGCTGCATCAGAGGAGGACAGCACTACTAGTTTGATTTCTTTCTAATTAGACAGAAGTCGAATTTAATTATGATGAATTATGGAAAAAGAACAGTTTCAGACATTACTGAGATTTTTTAAAGCTTTGGCGGATGAAAGCCGATTAAAAATTGTAGGTATTCTAGCGAATCAGGAATGCAGCGTCGAAGAATTGGCGGTGTTACTGCAACTTAAGGAACCAACAGTATCTCATCATCTAGCGAAACTCAAGGAACTGAACTTAGTAACTATGCGCCCAGAGGGTAATAGCCGTCTGTACCAGTTAGATAGCGAAGCTTTACAAAGCATTAGCAAAGAAATTTTCACACCTGAGCAAATTGCATCTTTGATTGAGGATGTAGATACTGAAGCATGGGAGAGCAAAATATTGAAAAACTATTTTGAGGGTGATGTCTTTGACAGAGAATCTATTCAACGCCTTAAGGAAATTCCTGCTAGCCGCAAAAAACGCTTGGTAGTTCTCAAGTGGTTAGCAAGTCAATTTGAAGCAGGAATTCAGTATCCAGAACGCACAGTGAACGAAATTCTCAAGCGCTACCATCCTGACTGCGCTACTCTGCGGCGTGAATTGGTTGGTTATCAGTTAATGCAGCGAGAAAATGGGGTTTATTGGCGTGTAGGACAGATTTGAGTGGGGAATGGGGAGTGGGGAATGGGGAATGGGGAATGGGGACTTGTTAACCACCTCATATCATGTCTGGCTAATCACTTATCATAAAAATTTCTCCCTTGTCCCTGCGTCTCCCTATCTCCGCGTCAGCCAAATCATAAGTCTTTAAACGGACATGATATCACTCATAAGGGGATGGGTTTTTGCGTGCTATTCGTAAATAAATTTAGATATACTTCTAATTAGATGGATATCTAATTAGGATTAGTTATGCAAAAAGAGCAATTTAATGTCTTGCTGAGCTTTTTCAAGGCGTTAGCGGATGAGAGTCGATTAAAGATTGTGGGTATCTTGGCTAACCAAGAGTGCAGCGTTGAGGAATTGGCGATGCTACTGCGACTCAAAGAACCGACTGTTTCCCACCATTTGGCGAGATTGAAAAACATGAATTTGGTGAGTATGCGTCCTGAAGGTAATAGCCACCTCTACAGGCTAGATAGCGAGACGTTGCAAAGCATGAGCAAGGAAATTTTCACACCTGAGCAAATGGCATCTTTGATTGAGGATTTGGAAACTGAAGTGTGGTCTAGCAAAGTTCTGAAAAACTATATAGAAGGTAATGCTTTTGACAAGAATTCTGTGCAACGTCTCAAGGAAATTCCTGCTAGTCGCAAAAAGCGCTTAGTGATTTTAGAGTGGCTGGCAAGTCAGTTTGAGATGGGAGTCAACTATCCAGAACCCATGGTAAATGAAATTCTCAAGCGCTATCATCCTGATTGCGCTACACTACGACGAGAGTTGATTGGCTGCAAGTTAATGCAGCGAGAGAATGGGGTTTATTGGCGTTTATGACCAAGTTTTAACTAATCATTATCCCTTGCTTGGCAAAAAGCAAATCGTAGATTAACCCTGTTTTGTCAGTTTGGGAGAAGCCTATCGCTGAAAGCCTTTTGGAGCTTTAGTTTTAAGCTTTTGGTTATAAATTTTAGTTACTGTTAGAAAATAAAGGCTCAAAGCTAGATTGGATGAAAGTTTCAGAATCTTGCTTTGATTATTACTTTCCGAGAGTGACATAAAAGGGTTAAGCTAAAAAACATCTAAATTACATAATCAAATTAAATAAAACTCTTGTGGGGTGGGCATCTTGCCCGCCCTAATTATGTAAGTTATATATGGAACAGCTTAGCAAGCAGATAATAACCAAAATTAAAGCAATAAACCCAGCTAAGCCACTAATACCAACTGTCAAGTCATTTCCGCCTTTGACTAATATAATTGGTAGAGTTGCGATCGCATTCAATATTTTAGTATTAATGGTCTTACTTTCCAGTCTCAACCAATTTAATTCACATTAGGCATAACTCATAAAACTAATAGTCTGGGGCTTAAATTTGGCTCGACTATCCCAGTAATCAGCTTTACTGATATTTACTTTGAGTAAAGTAATATCGGGTTCATCTAATCCCTTCGGAAACCAAGTTTGCAGTTCTGGTTTCCATAATTCCCGCATTTTGTCGCGGTCTTTTATCTGTTGTGCTGTGCCTGATATAGAAATGTATCGTTCGCAATCAGGTGACGAGAAACTGACGTTTACCTGTTGATAGTGTTCAACCTCTTTCACTTTATGGGAACTGGCATAGATAAAAAACCAAAGTGTACCATCAGAATTAATCTCACTACTAATCGACATAGGACAACTATGTAAGCTTCCATCTTCATCGACTGTCGTAAACATACCATAATCAATACCTTGAAGTAGCTCACGCAGCTTGTGAATTTGTTGGTCGTAGTTTTTAGCAGTAGTCATTTCTATCACTCTTGGCCCTATTTCGTGTTCTTGACTGGAAATTGTTAATTACACCCAGTTTTATGAGTTAAAAAAGCTTATCTTTAGTGTTAACGTTTTTTTGCTGGCAATGACGTGAGCCTAGAGATGTAATTATCATTAAATTATTTTTCTTATTTATGCCTATAGAGATATTGATAAGAGGCCGGGAGTAGCTGACAGGTGTAGGTTTTTAATATTTTGCGTTTTAATCGACGCAAAGACGCGAGGACGCACAGAAAGATTTCGCAACGGAAAAATAGGCTTTTTCGGATTGAATGTGAAAAACCTACACTTGTGAGGGGGCAGGGGGTAGGGAAAAAGCACAAACTTTTAAGGCCCCATCTGTAAGTGGCAATGATAAGTTTTTAGCCGAACACCATATTATTTGTCTTTGTCTTTTGTAAATACAAATGACAAATAGACTTCTTGCAAAAATACTTGAACCGTCAGAGACTCAAGTCTCTGCCTAATAGCAAAAGTCCGTTGAAACGGACTAAAAATACTGTTATTAGTCGGTTGAAACCGACTTGAGTTATCAGCCAGAAAATTTATTTTCTGGCGAGTATCCGACTTTTGCAAGAGGTCTAATGACTAATGACAGTCTCAACCACAAAATATGTTACTTGAACACACGTTAGCTGAACAACTGAAAAGTATTAATTTTTATCACTCAATTGATTTAGAATGCTGATATTATGTTTTGGATTCCAGATCAAGTTTTAATCATCTCCCCAATATTCGTGATCGAGCAAATCAATAATTCTATCTCTGAGCAGAAACTCATTTTTTTCTAATTCAAGTTCAAAATAAACCCAGTCGCGGTCTGGGATATATTTACAGAGGACGTAAATTGGTTGCTGACGGTTAACAAGTCCCCTTTTTACAAGTTGACATGCTTCTGCTTTAATCAGCTCAATATCATATGTAACAGCAGCATCCATAGCTCGTTCCTTTGTTCGTATTTAAGGAATTAAGAGTCAATACAATAGCTGCTTTGGCTCTAATTTAAACTTATCAGAAAAATTGGAGTAAATTGTGAAGAATAAAAACATGGGTCTTTACAGTCGAACACATCATTTATATACTCTTTTGGTTTCTAAATATACTTGTTTTACAAGTAATTTTGCTGAGTAAATTATTAATTTATAATTTAGATGCATTCAAAAATACTTGCTCTTAGTATTTGCCGATACATTTTTTTAAAGAATGCATTATTAACCAATCTGTTATGATCAATGTTTACTGCTTTAACTTTTATAGGAAACTTTTACTATGCTCTTAAATATTGATAAAGTACGCCAATCTTTCCCGGCATTAGCAGGTCAATGGACTTTTTTTGATAATGCTGGCGGTTCTCAAACTCTCAAGAAAGTAGTAGACAGAATTAGTGAATTTCTTCTAACTTCTGATGTTCAGTTAGGAGCCTCTTATGCAGTTTCTCAACTTGCAGGAGAACGCTTAGCATTGGCAACAAAAGGAATGACTACTTTGATTAATGCCAAGTTTCCCCAAGAGGTAGTCATGGGCCCATCTACAACAATGATGTTAAAAGTTCTCTCAATTTGCTTAAGTCAAACTTTCGCCTCTGGTGATGAAATTATTGTGACTAATTGCGACCATGAAGCCAATATTGGTGCTTGGGTTGCTTTAGAAAAGCAAGGCATGAAGATTAAAGTTTGGAAAATTCGTTCAGATACTTTAGAACTGCATTTAGAAGATTTAGAGCCATTGATGAGTCAGCGTACAAAATTAGTAGCCTTGACTCATGCTTCTAATATACTGGGCACTATCAACCCTATCAAAGAAATTTCTGCATTTGTACATGCACGTGGAGCGATGATTTGTGTAGATGGCGTAGCTTATGCACCGCATAGATTAGTTGATGTTCAAGATTTAGATGTAGATTTCTATGCATTGAGCTTTTATAAAGTTTATGGGCCACACCATGCTTTACTTTATGGAAAAAAAGAGCATTTATTAAGATTACCTGGACTTAATCATTATTTTATTGAGCAAACAGATATTCCTTATAAATTCCAACTAGGAAATGTCAATTTTGAATTAAGTTATGGAATGCTAGGTTTGTGTGATTATCTGAGCGAACTAGCACAACTACATTATGGTAATCAAACTATATCTGATTTGCGAAGTCAAATGGTGCAGGCATTTGACCTAATTAGCATGTATGAAGAAAAAATTAGCGATCGCTTACTAAATTACCTTAACAGCAAGCCGCGTGTGCGAGTAATTGGGCACACAAAAGCTAATTGTGAACTCCGTGTGCCAACAATATCTTTTGTCGTAAATGGAATTGATAGCTCAACTATTCCCATCAAAATTGACCAACATCACATTGGGATTCGTTATGGAGATTTTTACGCCAAACGACTAATTGAATACTTAGGATTAGCTTCGCAAGCTGGGGTAGTGCGAGTAAGTATGGTACACTACAACACGTTTGCAGAAGTTGACAGACTCATTCAGGCTTTTGAGCAGGTATTTTAAGTGAGCTACTCCGCAATTGGGACATAGAAAAATACAGAAATCTGAGCGTAGGTTTCCTACGCTCAGAACTTCAAAGCAAAATCCCATAACAACAGCTTAGGGGAAGAAACTAGCTGTTGGGTTGGTTGCATACGTGTCTATCAGAGTCACCTTCGGCTTACCATTCACAATGGTTACTACATACACAGAACCGGCTTTTCTTGCACGTAAAGTCAGAGGGCCGAGTTTATAATCAATCGTGACTTTAATATCACGGTCTTCGCCCACATTTGCCCAAGCAGTAACTAGCCATCGGTCTTCACCACGAATTTTGCGCGCCAAAACCCGTGCCGTCGGGATAGTGATGGGGCCAAATGCGCCAGGTTGTTGTGCTGTTTCCCCCTCTACAGGAAACTCCATCGCCGGCAATGCTTTAGTACCATCTTTGCCTGAATAGGGATGTTGGTTAGGCCCAGGAAGCAGATCACCATTACGCAGATATTCTTCAAGGTGTGAGAAGAGGGCATGTATTCTGCCAGCGACCGCTAGGTGATTGATTAGTATGGGTGTTGTAGTACCTACTTGTTTGTTGATTTTCAGTGCTTCCCATAGAGGGCCACTACATACGAAATATCCAGTTGTAGAACCAATAGCCCCAGCAGTGTAGTACATCTTCAACATCCCGAAATATCTGTGAATGTCGGTGATAGGCTGACCATCCCATCCTTCCCAACCGCCACTAATCCAAGGATAAACAAGCGGTTGTCCCAGACTAATAGTTCCAGAGATATTGTTGAGTGCTTGAGTTAACGCATCCCACGGTACCATACTTCCCCAATGCACTCCAGACCAGCCGGAGTTGTGGAAGTTGTAGTACATTTCTGGTGCAGGGTAATCAGAGACTATTGGTTTACCAGAAGAGTTGAGAAAGTACTCATACAAAAACATCCATCCCTTCCAGTTGAACCATCGACCACGTTCAGTACCATATTGCTCTTGATACCAAGAATACGCCGGACGAGTGTTTAAGTACTTATACATGGTCTCTTTTAGTACTCCCTCCTGCCGGGCTTTGTTGCGCGAGACATAGGCGTACCAGTCTGTCAGACCAGATTTATTGAAATCGGCTACCACCGTGGGGTCTTTCTGCAAGTAAGCAGGGCCCCCATCACCAATGAGCCACAGCCCATATTCCCCACCGTTGAGAAATATTTTGATTGGCTGTCCAGCGAGTTTTTCTAGAGGGCCTAACGACTGACCAATAAAATTACCGATAATCTCGAATGTTTCATTGGGAGCCGCAGGACTGACTGTTGGCCGCCCATCGCTGAGAATAATTTTCCCTGATGAATCACGTAGCCAGGTCGTTGCGGGTAGTTTTGGCAGGTCGGGATGGCGTCCATCGTAGTTATCGAAGTAGGAATACATAGAACCCAATCCGACTGCAAGGCTGTATTTTCCCGGATTAGCCTTGATGAGTTTGACAAAGTTGTTTTGGTCAAAGCCGTAGTTAGGCCCATAGTCCAAATACCTTGCATCTGCGGCCCCTACCTGTAGTGCAAAACCCCAATTTTTAGCAAGTTCTACAGAGATATTCTCAGATAACCCACAACTGGAATGGGTCAAAGGTAGGAGAGTACTTCCTTGCTTATATACAGGTAGAATTTTAACTTTGAGATGATCAAGCGGTGTGGATGTTCCACTAATCACCACAGGGTTTGGATTCACCGTGATAGTGACTTCGTCAGTTTTTTTTGCCCCACCACTGGAAAGAGCCGTGAGCCGCATTACATACGTACCTGCCCTATCGAATTTGAACACGGTTGTTGCAGAAGCGGAGTTTTTAATTAATGCTTTTTTGGGGCCGCTGACTTGCGCCCATTGAGCTGTTCCACCTTGTACAACACCACTTACAGTAACAAACGTGTAGGGAAGTGTGACACTCTTATCTGGGCCTGCCTGTGCTGATAGTGTGGTACTCGTTTGAGCTAACAACGTACCTGAGGACATAGTGTAGGTGCTATGACCTAAATTTCCTTGCGCTTGCAGTGGGATGGCGAGAGAGGAAAAAGGCACGATACTCAAAACAGTTGTGAGCAACGGTCGATAGTACTTACCAAAAGACATAACGTGATCTGCACCTTTTCCTAATGAAAATTCCACTCTGCGTTTCTAGAAAGATTTTGATTTTTCTCAGAGATTCAGGTGGGTGGTTTTATCCATGGAAGACTCGCATCACCATCCAAATTATGCCTGAGTAGATATACTTAAATTCTTAACTGTTTACAGATGGTTCTGTTCCAATCAGAATTGTTGTATGGTTCCTCAAACTTTCTCATAGTCAACGTTTCACGCCTTCTACAATCTACGGATAGTGTTCTAGACTTCTTAAGAACGATTTTCAGATGGACATAACAAACTCAATTTCAAGGAGTCAGAGGTCAGAACATTGAAAACTCTTGTACAGAGAGGTTTAGCGAGACATAGCGTGTACGCTCACAAAATAGATTGGCTCAATCAGCTCTAACTCAAACCAATTGGAGTATGAATAGTATTATCTGTCAGGTTTAAATCAGCAAAATACGCTGGTTAAACAATTCAAACTCTAAAATTTCTACTCCAAAAGAGGCATGACTCCTCAAGCCAAGAGCGTATCATAGAAGGTAGAAAAGTGCCAGATTGTTGCGTTTATTGATGCCGTTGCCGTTTTTGGGAGATTTGCTGACCAAAAAACAACCCATTGACTCGCTTTATGTCTGCCATAGTTTGGGCAGAGTTTTCTCTGTTCAGCGCTAATTCAGAGCATAGTTCCCAGATCAGATTTTCCTTACCAGTCAAGGCATTGGGGAGATGCGATCGCAACTTCAAAAGCGATCTTCATATTGGCTAGCCCAACTGTTACCATGCTGATCAGAGATCTTAAAAAAGACAGCAAAGTTCATTGAAACGTTATAAAGTTATATGCGAATATACGAAAACGGAGTATACTTTGCAACGCCCACTCTGCAAGCTTCAAGAGAAAAATGTTAAGAATTGTAAAGTAAATATTAAGAATTATTAAGTTCGTCTTCCTGCTCTAGGATATATTTCGCCTGTAAAAGTTGCTGCCTATGCTCTTCACGAACTATGGGGTACTGCAAGTTAAGTTCTTGTAATTTTGTGCAGATAATGTCAGCAACTACTAAGCGTGTAAACCATTTGCGATCGGCAGGGATAATGTACCACGGTGCCCATTCAGTACTAGTGTGGTTAAAAACTGCTTCATAAGCATTTATGTAATCATCCCAAAAAGCTCGTTCGCGGACATCACTGACTGAAAACTTCCAATGCTTTTCGGATGATTCAATCCGCTCTAAAAAGCGTTTTTTTTGCTCTGATTTAGATACATTCAAAAAAAATTTGAGAACAATAATACCATTGTTAACTAAATATTTTTCTAAATTATTAATTTCTTCAAAGCGTTGTTTCCAGATTTGATTTCCTGGAGGAATTTGGGGTAATTGTTGGTTTTGCAGAATTTCTGGATGAACACGAGTCACTAAAACTTCTTCATAATATGAGCGGTTAAATATGCCAATTCGACCCCGTTCTGGCAAAGCCTTCATTGTACGCCATAGGTAGTCATGGTCTAATTCTTCCGTACTTGGGGCTTTGAAACTAAATACCTGGCATCCTTGCGGGTTTACACCAGACATCACATGTTTGATTGTGCTGTCTTTGCCAGCAGCATCCATTGCTTGAAAGATAATCAGTAAAGCATAGGTATTTTGAGCATAAAGAATATTTTGATAAATTGCTAATCGCTTAATATCTGTTTGCAATTTGACAGGTGCGTCAGTTTTTTCATGAAAGTTAGCTTTATAGGCTGAATCATAGTTTTTTCGCAAAGAAATTTTGGAACCAGGTGGAACAATAAAAGTATCATGATTCATCTTAAATACCTCGACAGTCAGGTTGCATAAAGACACGGGGATGCAGTTTAAATGATTGTTAGCTTACTGATACGCCTGCGTAAATCTACACAAAACGTCAAAGTTGAAGCCGAACTTCGTTCCGCTACGTACCGTTCGGGATCTTGCTTTGATAGGAGAAGATTGCCCCTTGTGGGCAGCATAGTATTCCCTGTTCCCTGTTTCCTGTTCTTTTTCATCGTCTCAATGACTTTTGCTGTTTTGGTATGGGGCGCATTGCTTCACGACCCAAGATAAACATCCCCGTGACACCTAAACTCACAAACCAGACATACAGATACCAGTATTGCCGAGTCTGTTGAACAGTACTGAGGTCAGGATGCAAAGTACTTAAGTAGAGTACCAGTACTAGTATCATTAGTGCCCCAAAACCGACACAGCTTAGACCAACACGAATTCGCACTGGTCGCAGTTCCAAATCACTGATATTGTCTAAATCAATTTCTGCCAGTTCTTTTAAAGAGTCATCTGCTAAAGATGAAGCCACCTGAAATCCATAACTCAGTTTTGGCGGCAAAACTGGTAGTAATGCCGCCACAGTCGGCCGCCTTAACAAAGCCTCAGTATCTCGTAGTAATTCTAGTGGCTTACGGGTAGTAATTGGTTGAGCAAATTCTATCTTGTCTGTCGCAGTTGGGGTGGTGGCTTCACCTTCAAAATCCATGGCACACCTTTAAGTAACCAAAGTATTAATAGCCTAGCGAATCAGTTAGCGGCTATGCAATGAGGAAGCATGGGGGCAGCGTTTTGATTGACGCGGGGACGGGGGGACGCGGTGAGACAGCGAGTAAAGGAGGGTTTCCCTCCGCAGGCGACTGCGTTAGCGCAGCGTTAGCGAGCTTGCGAGCGTCACCCGAAGGGGGACGCGGGGAAAGATTTCGGAACAGAAAAATAGGCTTTTTCAGACTGAATGTAAAATACCTACACTTGTCAGCAGGGGAGCAGGGGGAGAAATAACAAACACCAATTCCCCATTCCCCATTCCCCATTCCCCATCAATCATTCATTTCCTTCATTGTCGCCAATGCTGATGGAGATAAACGACTGAGATAGCGGAATATCCAGTATTTAAAGATAGTATCTAGAATTACAGGAAACGTAGCGATGAATAGAAATATTGCGTTTCTATTGGCTGGTAAACCTAAATGTTCTGTCAACCCCTCAAGAATTACCTCCCATCCATGTGGTGAATGAAATCCTACAAAAATGTCTGTGAATAAAATAATCAAAAAAGCCTTGGCGCTGTCACTAAGTCCATAAACAACATTGTCTATAAACGATTTGATTATGACAATTTCTTTTTTACTTAGAGCAACTACTATACTGAAAGCAATTAAAGATATGAAATCAGCAAAAACGTTACTAATAGCTGTAGAACTTTTAATGCGAAAATTTTCAGCTATTTCTATAGCTTTTTGTTTAATCTTGTCTCGCTCTAATTCTGAGGAAATTGATGGGGCTGGATTAAGTAAATATTCTAATCTTAATTTTCTTTCAAAAGTTTTTAGCTCATTAAGTGCTGCTTTCTCCATATCCGAATTGATAAATATTTCAATTGCGTTCTCACTTCTAATTCGCTCTACTATGGGGAATAACAAAATTTGTTTAGATAAATTTTGCACTAAAAGCGGTATAATAATTAAAATAATTAAAAACCTAATAGCAGTTATTGTTCGCTTGCGAGAAATACGATAGTTTTTGACGAACTCTTCTTCGGCTTGTGGCGAAAAATCTGCTTTGATTTTTTTTAATGTTATACCAATAGATCTGGGGAATACTCCTGTTTTTTGAAATATAGATGTAATTTTATTACCATTATTATGAGATATTTCTGGCTGTTTTTTAGGTTGATTAGGGTTGACTTGTAGCGGCTGAGAAGTTTGCAATAATTCAGCGTTATTATTTAGTTCAATTTTGATATTATATTTTTCAACAACTTCATCAATGAATTTTAATTTTTCTAACAAAATTGGATGAGAAATGTTGATAATTTCACGACTAAGTAGAAATTCTGCAAGCCTCACTTTGATAATAGTCAAGTTTTTATTAAGGCAAACTTGCCAATAAGACATGACACTTTCAGTATAAATTATTGATTGTGAAGATATTTTTTTGCTACCAAAATATTCAATTTCAATATCTCTAATTTTTTGAGCTGCGTGATAGGCTTCTAATAGCGCTCTTTCTGGCGTATCTGAGAACCACTGATTGAGCGATCGCAAGTATTTTTTCAGCTTATGCCGGAATAATCTAGTGTTTTTTTGGAAAAATGAAGCCTTCATCGCAGACATAACTGTTTTTGATGATTAACTAGACATTAAAAATGGGTAATAATTAATCAACATAATTAAATTACCCACTACTTATAATATAAATCTACTTCTATTTGACTGGAATTGTCTAACTTTGTGGTTGTACATTAGATCTGGCATGAGTTTTAAAGTTTACATTTGTCGCATTCTTTTTTCAAATTGGTAATAGTTATTAGTCATCGAAGAAGGAGAAGGGATGACTAATGACAACTCATTCTCGCCAAAAATCAGTGACATCGTATCCTAGTTCAGCTAGCATCTGTCGCAGTAAGGGTAAGCTGAGTCCAATGACGTTGCTGTGACATCCGGCAATTTTTTCTACGAAGAGACTACCAAAACCCTCAAGGGCAAAGGCTCCAGCACACTTGAGGGGTTCACCTGTAGCGACATAGGCACTGATGGCGCTATCGCTCATTTGTGCAAAGTAAACTCTCGTTACCTGGCACCTTACCAAAGTACGGTTTTGACAGAGGTCTATTAAGGCATGACCTGTGTACAGGTCGCCAAAATTACCTTGCATTATTTGCCAACGAGCGATCGCTTCAAAAGCGTCTGCTGGTTTGCCATAAATCTCACCATTCAATGCTAACACCGAATCACAACCCATAACCAAAGCCGATTCAAACTGTGGAGATACAGTCTCTGCCTTGCATCGAGCAAGAGTTTGCACTAGTTGTGCAGGCTCACTTAATTGGATTTGCGACTCATCAAAATCACTGACTCTAACTATCGGTTCAATCCCAACAGTTTGCAGCAAGCGACGCCGCGCCGGGGAAGCTGAAGCAAGTACAAAAGGTGGAATGCCCATAAATAGGGAGATGAGGGGGATGAGGGGGATGAGGGAGATGAGGAAGTAAAAAAGCTGGGGAAGCTCAGGGAGAAAGATAATTCCCAATTCTCAATTCCCTAGTCCCCATTCCAAATGACAAATGACTAGTACACAGAAAAAGAATTTATAACTTCATCGATAGTTCTTTTGAGTTTTGGCCAACGCTTTTCAGGTACTGATGCATTGAAGGTAAAAAGCTTACCACGGCTAACTGCGACACTGGCTATATTGTGACGTTGTTGTTGATTGGGAAGCTTAACTGCATACTCTAGTAGGTAATATGTTTTACCGTCAACTTCTTGCTGTGCAGCGTTAACTAATTCGGCTGAACGACCGGAATCAGGAGGAGCCAGTGCAGCTTTACCTAACTTATATCCTACTTCTGTCGGTGTTCCTAGTTCAGCTAAAGTTTTACCATCTGGAACAGGGCTAATCACTACAGAGACGTTTTCAGATACCTCTATCAAATCATGAAATACCACATCTGGGCCGTTAGCAACTTTAACCTGCAACCAGCCGTTAGGATATAAAAACTGATAGCCATCAGCAGTGTCCACAAAGCTTTTGAGTCCAGACGCAGCCGCTAAACCAGGATTACTCACGCTAAAGCTCAACACCAATAGCAAAATTAATACAATACGTTTCCACATTTCTAAATATTCCTTTGGGCTGGAGGCAACACAATGTAAGTGTTATTTCTCGTTTTTTATTCTCCCATTATCAGGGCCGCTTCGGCTAAATGAGGAGAACGCAGTGAGGCAGTCGCAGACAAGCGCAGTTTCTGTTGGTTGCGTTAGCGCTAGCGACGTACTCCTACAAAGAAGGAGCGTCAGCGTCACCCGTTCGCGCAGCGTCTCCGACAGAAGAAGGGGGACGCGGAGATACAAAGAAATGACCAATAACCAATGACAAATGACTACTAACGAATTACGCTGGTTTTACCCTGGTGCGATACCGGAAAATGTTCAAGTCTGGTTTGAACAAAATTGTTTGATTGACAAAAAGCAAGCTCCACAGGAACGGGAAGATTGGTATCTCTACAGCCCAGAGTGTGATTATTTGGGGATCAAATTGCGGCAAGGACGGCTGGAAGTTAAATGGCGTAAGGCAGAATTTGGTACGGTGCGTTTTGGGGAATTAGTAGAGGGTAAGGTTGAAAAATGGCACAAATGGCTATGCGAAGACTCCACAGGAGAAAGTTTTCAGCCTGCAATGGTTTTGGAAAATTCGGTTTGGGTAAATGTTCAAAAAGTTCGCCACTCGCAACTTTATCAAGTTTTACCTGATTTTTCTGCACAACCTGTTATAAGCAATGAGCAAATTGATAACGGTTGTAGTGTGGAAATTACTGAGCTAAGAGTTGAGAATCAAGCTTGGTGGAGTCTTGCTTTTGAAGCGTTTGGCGAAGATGCCCGTCTGCTGGAAAATCTACGCTTAACAACTAGCCGAGTATTTAATACTTATCGCTGGTCAAAATTACTAGCTGCGGATTCTTATGCTTATCCACATTGGCTGAAGGTAATTCGTAATTCGTAATGACGCGACGCTCCTGCGTCGCTAACGCTTCGCTATCGAGGACTCGCTAACGCTGCGCTAACGTAATTCGTAATTAATAGAACAAGAACGCCGTTTTTCCTCGCTCCACGCGTCTGGTAAAAACATCCTTTTGTTAGTTCGGTGGGCTTTTCGTCCTGCACCACAAGAAAATTTATTAGTGAGAACGAGTAAATTCTAAGTGATAGCGATAAAGAGCAACTGGGCGATCGCCAGCCTGAAAATAATCTGGATCTTGTGGTGAAAGATAGACAGCAGTAACTTGATCTGCCTCAATCGTAGGCTTTGATGTAGAAAGTTTTTGGTAAGCAGTAGTAGATTCAACAGAGTTTAAATAAGGGCGTGAACCACCTTTAAATAATTGTTGAAATACTTCTGAAGTAATAAATCTCCCATCAGGTGTAGTTTCTGTAGCGCGTGCAGTAACGATAGAAACTAGTTGGCGTTCTCCTCTTAAAAATGTAATTTGACGATTAGGTGAATCTGGGTCTAATTTCACTCCTAAAACAGCTTCATCTCCTAAATAAGCTCGTGCCAAATTCAAACTATTAAATGCTCTATCAGCTACTAATATTGATGATTTATCATCTCTAGTCGGGAAAAATTTTAACAGAGAAACAGGCGGTTTACCTTGAACAAATCTTACTAAAAAACTTACAGGCTGATTGAGTTGTCGGCGATTACCTTCAAACCCTGGTGTAACTATATATGGTGCTAAAGGTGCAGCCAAATCCACCAATTTACTTGTTATTTGCCAATAACCAGCCATCCACTCAGGGTAAACCAAATCCCCTGAAGCTGGTTGCACGGAAGTTAATTTTTCCCACTGCGGGAAATTTGCTAAGCGTTCAGATAATTCATTGGCAACAGCTTCTCCATGCCATAGTAGACACAGAACCATTAAACAAAAACTCCAAATCACCTTCATTACAGGCATCTGTTTGTTCATTGAAAAAATTAAATAGCAGCAGAATATACACCATCAACCTTAATAGTCGTGCCAGTAATAAACTTAGCATCATCAGAAATCAGAAAAGCAACTATCAGCAGCCTATTATTTAAACCTCTGTTGGTAAAGGTTGCCAAACATCCCCATACTGTTCTTTGAGAGTTTGCCAAGCTTCCACTTGCCCTGGTTCATATTCTCCCGGCTTACCCCATTGCAAAAATATACTCAAAGCCGCTTCCTGTTTTTCATCCAAAAACCGGATAGCATAAGTTGTAAAATTACCCCTTTTCGCTTCACCAGTCTCAAACTTCACCTGAGTAATCTTATCCATATTCAAGTGAAACTCAAACCCTTCAGTATGCATATTCGCATACTTTCCTTTCGGCAACTCTGCATAAAAAAGCTTTTCAATTTTGCCCCGTGCTTCTAAAACAGCAGCGCTACTAGTAACAATTAAACGCAAAGTTCCTAAAGTTTCACAAGCTTCCAAAAACTCTTTTAATGTTGTGGTCATTTGTCATTTGTCCTTTGTGAATTATTAATTATGTTTTTTACCATTAACCACTAAACTCATTGCAAAAATTCCACTCTTCAACTCTTTCTCTGTGTCTCTGCGCCTCTGCGTGAGAAAAATAAATACTTTATACAAGTCTACCGACTAACAATTAATCATTACTTCTCATATCTTTCGTAAGCAGCAACAATACGCTGCACTAGAGGATGGCGGACGACATCTTTTTGAGAAAACTCGCAAAAAGTAATCCCTTCAACATGTCTTAGAACTTGTATCGCCACTCCTAAACCTGATTGTTGATTGAGTGGTAAATCGGTTTGTGTCATATCACCCGTTATCACCATCCGCGAACGGAAACCCAAACGAGTTAAAACCATTTTCATTTGAGCAGGTGTAGTATTTTGCGCTTCATCCACAATCACAAAAGCATTGTTAAGGGTGCGTCCTCGCATATAAGCAAGGGGTGCAACTTCAATTACACCACGTTCCATTAAATTAGGAACTTTTTCCGGGTCGATGAATTCGTTGATAGCATCGTAAAGCGGACGGAGATAAGGATTAATTTTCTGCTGCAAATCTCCAGGTAAAAAGCCCAGTTTTTCACCAGCTTCGACGGCTGGACGAGTGAGAATTAATTTTTCAAATTGGTTAGCCAGGAGTGCTTGCACAGCCACAACAACGGCAAGGTAAGTTTTGCCAGTACCAGCCGGGCCTACACAAAATGTCAGGTCGCGTTTACGTATAGCGTCTACGTATTGACGCTGGCGAAAAGTTTTAGCACGGACTTCATCACCCCGGCGAGTTCTGGCGAGGACATCTCGCTGTAACTCTTGTAATTCTTCTTGCCGATCGCTATCTAAGGCTTGACGAGCTGTTAAAATGTCTGCACTGGAGATGTTGTTGCCTTTGATCCAGAGATATTCAAGCGATCGCACTATTTTAGCAGCCTGGTCAATTTGTTTCTCTGTGCCAGTAATGTATAATTCCTGTCCACGTAACACCAAACTGGCCCCTGTTTGCCGAGATAGAATTTTGAGATTTTCTTCTCCATCCCCCGCTAAAGCGATCGCACTAGCAACGTTAGGCAGCTGAATTGTTAAGGCATCTGCCATCATATTTTACAATTTGTGAAGGGCAAGTTTCGACAAAGGTCTTAGTGTTGGCTTTGCAGGGTAATTTTTCTTTAAATTTAATCTTAAATTTTTCAAAGACCACTAGTAGTTTGTTTCATTAATTTTCAGAGGCTGCAAGATTCCCGACTTTTTCCGAAAGTCGGGAATCTAACCATCGCTAACCACTCAAAATTCAGTGGGACAGACCACTTGTTGTTATCACTGAGATTTACCCCTTGATTAAATCTAGTGATAGCGGGGTTTGGCGACAGGTCGTGAGGGGCCGTTTCCACGTTTTTCTTTCGATTTAGGCAGCGGTAATCGTTGTTCTTGGTCTTCATCAAAAGACATACCTTCTCGATTAGAGGAGGTACTACCATAGATATCCAAGTATACCGATTGTCCAGCAGCTGAGGCTGCTGCTGCAATTACCGTCCGCATCGCTTGAATATTGCGTCCTCCCCGACCAAATACTTTGCCTTTATCTGCGCTTTCAAAGGCGATACGAATCCAGACCCGGTTTAGGGTATGAGAAATTTCACAATCAATGCTCAAAGACTCTGGAGATTCTAAAAATGGCTGCATCAAAAAGTTTACCAACCCAACATAGTTGGGTCTGGCTAGTGGGGACTGTGTTCCGACTTTAGGATACGGTTGTTGCACTGACCTGTTCAAAAACATTAGCTTTTACCAGGATGCGACGGACGGTGTCAGTGGGTTGAGCGCCTTGTTGTAGTCGCTTGACGATGCCGGGAATATTGAGCCGCACTTCATCGGTTCTAGGGTTGTAAAATCCCAATTCTTCTAGAGGGCGACCATCACGGCGAGCCAGGTTGTTTATAGCGACAATGCGGTAACTTGCTTCCCGCTTTTTTCCATATCGCTTCAAGCGCAGTTTGATCATAATTGAGGAACCATTCTCCTAAATTTGCATATACATATACCAGTTTGCAGCCAATTGATAGTGCTGAGATGATAATTTTAGCACTTGCTCGGCATTAACGGCTATTGGTCATTTGTTATTTGTCTAGTTGTCCTGATGTTAACCCTCTTTTGTCACTCTAGGCAGAGGAAAAGTGGAAATACGGGAGATTGCAGTTTTGAAAAATTGAAGAAGTGAGATTATTGACAAGCATTTTAAGTTTCAAAAAAACCTCAGAGAATTTAGTAACTGTAAAGACTTGTAGCCAAGATTTAATTAGGTTAAATAGTACAAATGGTTGAAGTATCAAACGTGCGATCGCCCTTAATTATACTTTACCCAGAGTAATAAAAGAGGGTTAAGAAACGGCTTCAAAATCAAGGCTGTCAATCGTTTGTAGTCAAGGTTTTCAGCCGCCACAGCTTAGCAACTTCCTTGTGCGGTCGAAGTAGGGGTGATCGGCTCAAAAAGCTCAAGAGTCTAAAAACCAATTATTAAGTATTTATTAAATATTTGCTTAACTGTCTTAACTGTCTTAACTGTCCTTGCATTTTCATTCAAATTTTGAAACATTGAAAACGCTCAAGTTTGCTGAGCTAAACTTTATCCATTTTTTGGCAACGCTCAAGCTGATGCTAAAAGCTTTTAAAATAACCTCTCACATGCATTTAAAGCTGATTTCAATCGCCAAGCGTTACTTTTTAAAAAATAACTAAAACAAGGATGAATTTGATGACATTTAAAGTTACTGGACGAATTTACGAAGCTGAAAGCGGTTTAGGAATTCCTAACTTAATAGTTGAAGCATTTGATAAAGATATTGCCAATAAAGATAAGTTAGGACAAGTTAAAACCAATAGTAATGGCGCTTTTGAAATTAATTATACTGAAGCTGATTTTAAAGGTAAATTGGAGAAATTTGAAGGTAATCCCGATTTATTTATTGTTGTCAAAACAGCAAACAGTTCAAAAATCTTGTTTTCCACAGAGAATAATATTCGTCCTGATGCCACTACAAATGAGCATTTTGAAGTACCAATTCCTCAAGCTGAAATAGTACATAAACCATCAAAAAATGCTAAAGATTTGTTAAAAATTCTCGTTGGTATTGCTTGGATTGATGGAGTACTAGAACCTGAAGAAAAAGAATTTTTACAGCGAGTTGCACAACAAAAAGGATTGACTGAAGATCCAGAAATTAAAACTCTATTGTCAAACAATCAACCTATCAAGCCAGAAGAGTGTCATAGCTGGCTTCAAGCCTATTTAGGAAATTATCCTGACGAAAAAGATTTTCAGGAGTTATACGAAGCTCTCAACTCGCTGATGTATATCGAGGGTGTGTTAAATGCAAAAGAAAAGGAACTCATACAAACCCTCGCGACTGCCACAGCAGCCCCAGCTGGTACTCGCCCTAGTACTTTGCAGCGGCGATTTATGACCACTTTGATGGATAGCAAATTCTTAGCTAATGTCTTACAGATGGAGCGGTCATCAGTAGTCAATAAAGGGCCTTCGGTCACTGGCTACTATGCACGTGTACCTTACCAAATTTTGAGCCGCCTCAGCACTACTGCCAGAGTTAATATCCTGGCAGAAGATATGGCAGATTTTTATTTGACTGATAATTTTGCCCCAGTCAAACAAGAAGTAACTGCTGATAACCTCACCGTCATCGGTGAACTACCCGAAGGACTCAATGGCATATTTCTCCGCAACGGCCCTAACCCCCAATTCGGCCCTATCGGACTCCATCACTGGTTAGATGGGGATGGAATGCTCCATGCAGTAAATATTAGCAATCGCAAAGCCAGCTATCGCAACCGCTACATTCGCACAGAGGGGTTTGAGATTGAGCGAAAACAAGGTAAGGCAATTTGGCCAGGTTTGCTGAACCTGCCTCGGTTTGATGCTCCTTATGGCTTGATGATGAAGAATACTGGTAACACCTCAACTATATGGCACGCGGGTAAACTGCTGGCACTATGGGAAGCTGGCGCACCTTATGAAATTCGTCTTCCCGACTTAGAAACTGTTGGCGTACATACCTTTAACAGTAAGCTTGCTTCTACCTTTACAGCTCACCCAAAAGTCGATGCCGAAACAGGTGAAATGATTGTGATTGGCTTTGCACCTATCGCTCCCCCTTATCTCGAATACAGCGTGGTATCCGCAGAGGGCGAAATGTTGCGAACCGTTCCTATCGATATACCTTCGCCAGTGATGATGCATGATTTTGCCATCACTCAACACTACACCCTGATTCTGGATATGCCGCTAGTCTTCAGTCCTATGCGGATTATGCAGGATCAATTACCTATTAAGTTTGAGAAGCAAAACCCCAGCCGTATCGGGGTTCTACCTCGCCACGGGGATAACCGAACTATCCGCTGGTTCAATATCTCGACCTGTATGCTCTACCATGTTGCTAACGCTTGGGAGGAAGGCAACGAAGTAGTACTTATCGCCACCAGGGCACCTGATACCTATCTGTTTATTCCTCAAAAAGACAATGGTGAGGGCGGAGATACTGAATTTGAACACTTCCGGCTGTATCTCTATCGGATCAACTTAGCAACGGGTGTTGTGAAAGAAGAATTGCTCAATAACTATGATACCGCCACGGAATTTCCTCGGATTAACGATAACCTAACTGGGCGAAAGACACGTTACGTCTACGCATCCCGACAGGCTACTTACATGAGACCTAGACTTTTGTTGGATGGTCTGCTCAAGTATGACTTGCAGACTGGTAGCACTCAAGTACATGAATTTGGTCGGGGACGCTTTGGTGGTGATAGTGTCTTTGCACCTCGTCCTGGTGCTACTTCTGAAGATGATGGCTGGTTGCTGACTATGGTTTGGGATGCACTAACGAAAAAGTCTGAGCTATTAGTCGTTGATGCTCGAAATATCACAGCTTTGCCTGTAGCGCGGATAATCATCCCACAGCGCGTTCCTTACGGCTTCCACGCTAATTGGGTTTCTGAGGCACAGATGGCAACTCGATAAGGTTAATAGTAGGTTTATTTAAGTAGTGTAGAGGGCATGGCATTATTTGTGCGATCGCCCTCTACACTTCTGTCGGCTCAAAATGACTAATAACTAAAGATTCCCAAAGCCTTTCTTCTTTTTATCTTTGTTCTTTTTCTTTTTCGTACCTGCGCCGCTATTGTAACCGCGCCAGCCGGGAGCGGGACGATTGCCGCCTGCGCCTGCGAAGGCGTTACCCATACCGCCACCAAACATCCCCGGCATTCCACCAGGTAAACGACCTTGACCCATTTGCTGCATGAGCGATCGCATTTTTTGGAAGTCTGCTACTAGCTTACTCACATCTGCTTCTTTATAACCAGAACCAGACGCAATCCGTCGCCGTCGGTTGGGAGAACTGGCCAATAAATCGGGGTCATGGCGTTCTTGACGGGTCATGGAATTGATCATTGCTTCACAGCGCTTGAGCTGGGTTTCACCTTGCTTGAGTTGGTCATCTGAGAGTTTGTTCATCCCTGGAATCATCTTTATGATGCCTCCAAGTGATCCCATGTTTTTCAGTAAGCGCAATTGTTTGAGAAAGTCGGTGAAGTCAAACTTGGCTGAGAGAATTTTCTCTTGCATTTTCTCAGCATCTGCAAGGTCAATCTCTTCTTGGGCTTTTTCTACCAGGGTGAGAACATCACCCATACCCAAAATTCGTGATGCCATGCGATCGGGATAAAATGGCTGGAGTGCCTCGACTTTCTCGCCCACACCCACAAATTTAATTGGCGCTCCCGAAATCTGTCTTACCGACAGTGCCGCGCCACCACGGCTATCACCATCTAATTTAGTGAGAATGGCTCCGGTGATCCCAATTTGATCGTGGAAAGTACGGGTAAGATTTGCTGCCTCTTGACCAGTCATGGCATCCACCACTAGCAGAGTTTCTTGTGGTTGGACGGTTTGTTTGATGCGGGATAACTCCGCCATCATCTCCTCGTCGATTTGCAAGCGACCAGCAGTATCAATAATTACCGTATTTACACCTTCTGCCTTGGCACGCTCAACGCCTTGACGGGCAATTTCTACTGGGTCGGCATCACTTCCCAGTTCAAAAACTGGGACATCAATTTGCTTACCCAATGTGATCAGCTGGTCAATGGCTGCTGGACGATATATATCTGTTGCCACTAATAAGCAACTGCGCTCTAATTTCCGCAGATGCAAGGCTAACTTAGCAGTCGCGGTAGTTTTACCAGTACCCTGCAATCCAGCCATTAGCACGATAGTGGGCTGTTCTTGTGCTTCTGCTAGGGGAACATTCTCTTCTCCCATCACCTGCACTAGTTCATCGTAAACAACTTTGATGAACTGTTGATCAGGTCGCACGCCCGCGATTACCTCGGCTCCCTGTGCTTTGGTTTCAACTTCGTTAATAAAATCTTTGACTACCTGGAGGTTAACATCTGCTTCCAACAAGGCACGGCGCACCTCCCGCAGAGCCTCTTGAATGTTGGACTGAGAAATTTTGTCCTGTCCTCGCAGTTTTTTCCAGGCAGCTTCTAAACGGTCAGATAGAGCATCAAACATATTTTAGTTACAGGTAGTTAGCCAATGGGAAACCGATAAAGTTTAAACGTGCTATATTACCAGCTTAGTAGTTTTCACCCCGACTGTAGCAATCAGCAAGAGGATTTTGGGATTGTGGCGATCGCTTGTCGGCGGAAAACCTGATTAACCTTTAACTACAGTTAATTGCTGAAGCCGAGTTCATCTTTGTTAAATCGCTAGTAAAGACGGCTGTGTATTTATAAGGTGAAGAACCAGAGCAAGTCATGGAATTTGTATTTGTACGGCGGGGAGTCCACCATGAATCTGCTTGCACAGTCAAATGTATTCCATTCCATGAGAGATTTTTGACCAATAAAGAGTTAGTTTTACCGTCATTCGCCTTTTTCGCAGAAATGAATGTAGCATAGTATACATTACCATTGGTTGAGTTCATCCGGGCTATGATTGCAACTTTGGGGCCGCCACCACTGCCATAGCTAGATAGCCAGCGTCCAGTGGCAAAGCGCCGAAAATCATTACCAGGTTGACTACCAGTAGCAGAAAAAACACCATATAAAATATTTCCTCCATCCCATAGCAAGCCATAGCCTGTACCATCGTCATTTGTTGTTTCGTAATCACTACGACACCATCTTTTGACACCATTATCAAAACGGATCATTACAGGGTTTTTGTTATTAGATGAAACTTGCTGATAACCAATGTAAATGGTTGATATTCTGTTACCTACTTTCGGGCCATTTTTAGCTTTAATTTTTGCTTCACTATCATTGCAACTAAACGTCACAGCATTACTAACAGATGAGTTGATGATGGTCTGGGCAAAAACAGAAGGAGCTTTTTCTGTAACTACTAAATCAGCTGCCAATACTACCGATAGGGAGAAACACGCTAGATACTTTTGCAATTTATGACCAGAAATCATGGTATTGGTTGCCAAAAAACTGTAAACTACACTACCATAAACTCTCACTGAGTATTTAGACAATTGCAAAGAACACGGGGAAACCTAAGCAATTATCAGGGTTATTGCAGGCTCAATAAACCTGAAATTATTGATGAACTGGAGCCATCTAAAAAAGTGATTGTAGAAGATTTTCGTCAAGCTTGGCATGAAGCTATGATCGGAGAAACGATTCCTGTAGCTCAAATTTGGCAAGGACTTGAAGGTGTCTGAGCAATCGTTATAGGGATTACACCCCTAGTTTCTGAGGAACTTTCAGCAAATAGTTTGTCAATGTCAACGCGTCTACGCCTAATTCAGTGCGATCGCCAGCTGCTAAAATACCTGCTTGTGAATGCCACCAAGCGGCGGTGGCAACAATATCTTCTACAGCAATTTGTTTAGCAATTGCCGGTGCTAATAATCCACCCAGCAAGCCAGTTAACACATCGCCACTACCGCCACGGGCCAAGGCTGGAGTACTTTCTGGGTTAATCCACAAAAAACCTTGGGGGTTGGCGATCGCAGTTCTGGCTCCTTTTAACAATACCACTGCCCCACTTTGGGCAGCAGCTTCTCGCACTGCTTGCAATCTGTTTTGTTTGGCATCATCAAGAAGATGGGGAAACAGCCGCTGGAATTCCCCAGTGTGGGGTGTGAGTACCGTTAGTGCTTGGCGTTTTTGTAATGTGGGGATAGTTCCCATCTGGGCTAAGATATTTAGACCGTCAGCATCAAGAATTAATGGGCGATCGCTTTTGATGACTGCTTGGACAACGGGAGTACTATCTTGAGTTAAACCGGGGCCACAGGCGATCGCATTAAAGGAACTAAGATCGGTTTTTTCTGGTAGTTGTAATTGAGCAATTGCCCCTGCTTGTGTCTCTGGACAGCCAACAATCAGCGCTTCTGGTAAATGTGAGACTAAAATCGGTTTTAAAGATTCAGGTACGGCGATTGAAAGCATCCCCACACCACTAGCCCGCGCCCCCAAACCAGTTAAAATTGCTCCACCAGCATAGCGCCGCGAACCACAAATCAACAGTAAATGACCTTCTTTATATTTGTGGGTAACTGGGGGACGGGGTAGCGGTAAAGTAGCAAGTGCCGTTACTGGGGTGATGCGTTTCATCTTTGGTGTATCTCCCAAAATAGCTTTGACATCAGCTAAGGGGATATCAAAATCGATTAACTCAGCTTTGCCGATATAATCTAAGGCTTGGTCTTGCAGAAAAGCCAACTTCCACAAACCAAGACAAAACGTGTGAGTAGAACGAATAGCGGTTCCTAATACCTCACCTGTATCAGTGTGCAAACCCGAAGGTAAATCAATACTAATAATCGGCTGATGCCATGTATTTAACTGATTAATTGCTGAGGCGATCGCGTCTTTTAGGGTTCTTTCTAAACCAAATCCAAACAACCCATCAATTAATAACTCACAATTTGCTAGTTGCTCAATTGCCTGATAACAAGGAATACCTAAACTCTGAGCGTACTGCAAATGCTGTGAAGTCAATTCCTTGAGCTTAGCAAAAGGAGAATATATCCAAACCTCATATCCACGAAAGTGTAATTCACGGGCTACTACCAAAGCATCCCCCCCATTATGACCAGGGCCGACAAGAATTCCAATTGCTTGTCTTTGGTTCGGGTAAATTTCTTGAATTCGATGGGTAATTAATCCTGCTACTTTTTCCATCAAAGCGATTACTGGCATTCCTGCTGTAAAAATACGCTCTTCAATTTGGCGCATTTGCTCAGCAGTCACTATCACTTGTGAAATTTGCTCTTGCCTATCTTGCATCAGTCCTTAAGTCCTATTTTTTTCCAAAATCAAATAGGATAGCTATATGAGGAGTATGGCATCGAAATTAAATAATTCGTAATGACGCGACGCTCCTGTGTCGCTCTAAGCGAAGCTATGCCGCAGGCTTTACGCTGACGCTCGTACCGACGCTCGAGGACTCGCTCTAAGCGAAGCTATGCCGTAGGCTTTACGCTACGCTACCGCTACGCTACCGCTTCGCTAACGCTAACGCTATCGAGGACTCGCTCTAAGCGAAGCTATGCCGTAGGCTTTACGCTACGAAGCGCGTAATTCGTAATTAAGTTTTGTAATGGGGATTTACTTATATTCCCACACCCCCACACCCTCATACTCCTATTTCTTGACAGTCAAAGGTCAATAAGCAGCAACTACATGCAAAATTTTTTAAATAGTCCACTATGTTTAGCATCCGAACTATACTAGCTTAAGTTCCATCTCAAAATCTAGATTTTCACTGGTAAAGACATTCCCGAATTGGCAATCTTAACTTTGGAAGACTAAATATTTTCCATTTTCTCAAGAAATCAACATTCTGTATTCCCTAGTAAGCTTGCAAATATCCAGCCTATCTATCAATGAATAAGATCGGTGTACCTAAAGTTCCCAGTTTTGTTACTACTAATAAAACATGGCCAGTCAAGCAAATAGCGGTAAACCTAACAGTAGATGAAGCTCAAAAATTAGAAAAGTACTGTGAGCAAACAGGAAGAAAATTGACTGACGTAATTAAAGAGCTAATTCAAGGATTGCCCAAGACCTGAGTTTGCAAGGGGGATTAGGGGCTTTTGGCCTAGGGAATCGCTATGCTTCAAAGCAAGATATTTATTTCATGACAAGATTCTCGGCTAATCACCTGATTAATGACTTGTTACAAGACAAAACACCAATGTTTGTCTTTTGGCATCTGATGATTAGTTGCTGATGTAAATTGATATGAAATTGAGGTGTTGATGTAACATTTCATCAACACCAGAGAATGAAGCAAGTTTTTATGCTACTCACTCTTTGTTGCTATCGGTAAACTTCGGATAAGTTCCCGAATCACGTCTGTGGCAGCTCTGCCTGTGTTTTCACAATAGTTTTCGAGCTTCATAACCTCGTTTGATGTCAGATTTACAGTAATCCGCTTGACTGCCCACTTTTTGTTCATGCTGAAACAGGTAATAGTTTAATAACATCTTCAAACCTTGATTCTACCTTCAGGACGGGAAATAAATTAACTTATGTTATGTAGGTATGCGATCGCATCTTATATTTTTTGGGTTGAATAATAGCAGGACAAAACGGTGATTGGCTAAGATATACAGCGCTCGGATGAGCTAGATTGAGCATACGCTATTTATTGATCTAGATGTTATTTAACTCACAGTCCAAAGAACTTACATAAAATATTTTGAAGACGCGGTGCGCTTTTGTTGATCTAGATGTTATTTAACTCGCAGCTGCGTGTATAGCAGTTGCGATCGCATTGTTCACCGCAATATCTTTTTTGGGCATAATGACGTTTTCAGTAACGGTACGCACAGCAACGACACCACAAACAGCAGCAGCGGCAAACCCGTATACGCCAGCCATTTTAAACAACGTGCCACATTCCATTTCGTAGTTCAAGATATTCAAGCGTCGATATTCTTCCGTGATCCCTTGTAGCGATCGCATTAAATTTGGATTTGCGGAATGACTGCGTTCTTGTCCTTCATAAAAAGTATCCACTGAAGCTGTAATACCTATGTAATGTTCAATCTCTAGTTCTCGTGCTGCTTTCACCAAAGCGACTGTGAGGAACGGATCGGCTGCGGCGGGATACTCTATAGGTGCAATGTCATTAGCTGCACCTTGTCGACACAATGCAGCATTGCTAATTACAATACTACCGACGGGTACATGGGGTTGAATAGAGCCGCAAGTTCCAATACGAATAATTTGTCGAATTCCTACCTGTACCAACTCATTGACTACAATACTCAATGAAGGCGCACCCATACCGCTAGTAGCAGATAAAATTGGGCGATGATTGGGCAAGTATCCTACATAGCTATTGAGTCCGCGATTTTCTGATAACAGGCGCACATCCTGCAAATAAGTTTGAGCAATTAGACGCGATCGCTCCGGATCGCCTGATAATAGAGCAATGCTGGGAGGTAATGAACCTAAATCATCATGTCCAAATCCGATGTGATAGAAGCGTTGAGCAGCCATAATACTAATTCATAATTGGAGTTAAGACTATTAGGAAAAATGCGATCGCATATATGATTTACAAAGGGTGCATTTTTACTAGAGACTATAAGCAATAAACAAAAAAAGCTTTTCCTACAAGGGTGATCGCAATATCAAAATCATCAAATTGGTAGATGAATCTACCACTAACTTGACCAATCATTTTATTCCTGGAATCATCTAACCTGGACATGTAGTATATTTGTAGTACATAAAACTATTACCATGTCAATGGTAATAGTTTGTCACTGAAACAAAAGGAAATATTATGATTCCCCGAAAACGCATCCGCAATATCGGTATCTCTGCTCACATCGACTCTGGTAAAACTACGTTATCCGAGCGAATTCTCTTCTACACGGGCAGAATCCACGCTATTGAAGAGGTGCGGGGAGGCGGTAAGGGTGCAACGATGGATTATATGCCAGAGGAAAAACTACATGGCATTACCATTACTGCTGCTGCTACTACCTGTCAATGGCATGATACCCAAATCAATCTTATTGATACACCTGGACATGTGGATTTTACAATTGAGGTAGAGCGTTCTCTAAGGGTACTGGATGGGGCAGTTATGGTACTGTGTGCCGTCGCGGGTGTGCAGTCGCAATCGATCACCGTGGATCGGCAAATGAAGCGCTACCGCGTGCCGCGTTTGGCATTCATCAACAAGATGGATCGCTTGGGGGCAAATCCGTTTCAGGTGATACAAGCAATGCGCGATCGCCTGCAACTCAATGCGGTGTTACTTCAGCATCCTATTGGTAGCGAAGAGCAATTCCAAGGGGTGATTGACCTAGTAGAGATGATGGCTCACTTTTTTGAGGGTGAGAACGGTGAAAACTGGGTCAAGCAGCCAATTCCTGACGCTCTGATGGAGGAGGCACAGCAGGCACGGGAGAAGTTGCTTGATGCTTTGTCGCTATTCTCAGAACCGATGACTGAGATGCTATTGGCAGGTGAGGAAATTCCCCAAGAATTGATTTGGGCAACCATCCGACAAGCGACTTTGAGCTTAGAACTGACACCTGTACTGCTGGGTTCGGCATTCAAAAACAAAGGAGTACAAAACTTATTGGATGCGATCGCTCTTTATTTACCATCACCGCTGGATAGGAAAGTTGAGGGACTGGGGAACTCGGGGCCCTCGCTCCTGGGGGGAGTGGGGATTAGGGGTAATGGGGACTGGAGAACAACTAATATCCAATCCCTAATCTCTGACCCTAATGCGAACTTGGTGGCTTTGGCGTTTAAACTCACCGTCGAGTCCTTTGGGCAATTGACTTACACTCGTATTTACTCTGGGACGTTAAAGCCGGGTGATACCGTCTACAACTCCCGTACTGAACAACGGGTGCAAATTGGGCGAATTGTGAGAATGCACGCCAACAAGCGCGAAGAGGTGAAGATGGCTGTGGCTGGGGATATCGTTGCCCTGTTGGGTGTTGATTGTGCCTCCGGCGATACTTTGTGTACTGGGGAACCACTAGTTTCCCTAGAGGGTATGTTTATACCGGAACCAGTGATTACTCTGGCGGTGACACCCAAGAAACAGGAAGATAGTGATCGCCTCTCGAAGGCACTCAATCGCTTCCAACGCGAAGATCCCACTTTCCGGTTAAGCATTGACCCCGAATCAGGAGCAACTTTGATTTCTGGTATGGGTGAACTGCACCTAGAAATTTACCTTGAGCGGATTCAGCGGGAGTATAATGCCGAGGTCTACGTCGGCAAACCAGCTGTAGCATACCGGGAAACGATTGGGCAACGAGCGACCTTTAACTACCGACTCAAAAAACAGTCGGGTGGCCCTGGTCAGTACGCCCATATTACTGGGTGGATTGAACCCGCCGATGAGCCGTTTGTGTTTGAGAATCGGGTTGTGGGGGGTGCGATTCCCAAAGAATACATCCCTGCATGTGAGAAGGGTTTGCGCGAGGCGATGCAGTCAGGAATGCTAGAAGGCTATCCCGTGACTGGGATAAAAGTTGTTTTGGAGGGGGGTTCCTATCACCCAATCGATTCTTCAGAATTAGCCTTCCGGTCGGCAGCGCATCAAGCACTCTCAAATGCGATCGCCAAAGCCAAACCTTACATCCTCGAACCAATTATGCTAGTAGAGGTGGAAACACCCAACGAGTTTATGGGACGAGTTCAAGGCGACCTGTCATCCCGTCGGGGTTTGTTATTGGGTTCACAGACTATGCAAGGATACTCAGTGATTCGGGCACAAGTGCCACTGGCGCGGATGTTTGGCTATTCTTGTGACTTGCGATCGCTAACTTCTGGCATGGCAACCTTTACAATGGAGTTTGCTTGCTACAGACAGTCTCAAAGTTAGTTTTACCATACTCAGTATTAAGTACTGAGTATGGTACAAAATACTCAGTGTTTACTGGTTAAACTCCCATTAAAATTCGTTCCAGCGACGGGGGTAAAAAAGCAGCTATCGCTGGCATACAATGAAATTGGTTCAATGGGTTGATAGACGATGCCAACACGAGGGCTAAAGGCATCATCCGTTTGGCTAGTTTCGGTGTTAGCAAGCTCATCTGGATTCGTCTGCTTGGAGTAGTTCTATGTTGGTTGCCAATCCGCTTGTTTTAGATGCCAGCGCTACTTATACATTCCGCAGCTACTTTGAAATGCGCTTTTCTCCAATAGATATTTTAGGAGATTTAGGATGCAGCTTGAAGCGATCGCTACTCTCTCTACCTCGTTCCTTTTGGGATACGAGCGCATTACGACAGCGAATAGAAGCCTATTTACCCTACATTAGTTTGACTAGCGAAGCTGCTCGTCGTGAATCTTTAGTAGCTCCTATTTTATTAGAACTTGCACAAACCGTTAAAACCCCAGTACAAATTGAATATCCCCTTGAGGTCAATCAATACCTTAAAGGTGAACTCGATTACTACTTAAATAACCAATACAACCTAATTGTGATTGAAGCCAAGAACGCTGACCTTACCCGTGGAGCTGTTCAGCTTGCAGTCGAACTGATTGCTTTGAATCTATGGTTGGCGAAACGACAAGGTATCGCATCGTTAATTACTCCCCTAACTGGAGCTGTTACCACTGGCGATATTTGGCAGTTCAGTCAATACGATCCAAACCAACATCAAATTACTCAAGATTTATCACTCTATCGCATCCCTGAAGATTTAGAAGCCTTGACTCAAATTCTTAAAGGCATTCTTGATCAGACCCATTCCACTGAAACCTTAGCTACCTCTGAATTTTAGCGAAGACAAAGGATTGGGTTTTCAGCGGGAAAAATTATAAAAAATATGCCGAAAACCCTCTTTGAACAGCAACGTAGTTGCATCCAAGCGTACTTGAGGCAGGGGATGAAGGCTAATTAAGTCTTTGATTGTCTCAGCCATGTTAAAATATTCTAATCAGTACAAGATTTAAAAACCTACCCCCGGACTGGGGGAAAGTCTACGCCCGAAAAACCTTGAGGAGATATCACTACGCCCTATGGGGCAAACGTGGTGAGCCGCGCGTACCTGTATAAACAGGATATTAAGTCCGTGAGGTCTTAAGAATCTCCGCACCTTTAGGTCGGAGAGTGTCAAGGTTGAAGCTTCATTAGACTTCTTGCAAAAGTCTTAATTACAGTCGATAGTATTGTGCTGATGTAATTGTCTCCATAACAAGATGCGATCCTAATATCTTGCACCAGTCCCAAAAACAGCCATAGGTTAGAAACGAATGGCACTAAGAAAAGCTATAAGCTATGCAGAATAAGCACCAGAGCTTTTAACGTTCTTAAACGATGGATGTATGGCTCAGGAGATTGTGCTTGATGCAAAGTGCAAGAGTTGCGTTCACAAAGTGTGCCGCAGTATCGATTTGTTGAGAGAGCTTTTTGGGATCTTGTACCGACCCATAGTGCGATCGCTATGTCGGTAAAATGGAAGTCCCCAAGTATGTAGGGGGTGTGCAAAAATTTTTTTAGGTAGAAAAAGCTTACTCGTTCATGAAATACTTTCTTTGATACAAGTAAGCCAATACCATAACTAATACTGTGACACTAAGAGTACAAATCCTCAAGGATAAATTGAGTCAACGTCCTGCACGCAGCGAACCACGAGTCACCAAACGCCGCCCCAAAGCCTACCCCAGATTGACCAAACCCCGGCAAGAATTACGTAAACAATTGCAGACTGCTTAATCGATAAGCGTTTCCGCTTTTCTTAGTGCCATTCAATAGTAACACAAATTGTCAAGTGGGTCGTTGATGATGCCCACTTGATGAAAGAAGAAGCTGAGTTAGTACTGCAACACATAGACCGTACAAAAGCGATCGCCGCCTTGGTGCAACTGCTACGATCAAATCATTTAAAGGATCACACTTGTATCCAGATAGTATCTGGCTTAGGGAAAATCGGCACAAACAATGAAATTGCAATTGCAGCTTTGGTGCAACTACTCCAATCAACTAATTTAGATGACTACACTCGTATCCAGGTAGCATCTGGCTTAGGAAAAATTGACTCTGGCAATGAAATTGCAATTGCAACCTTGGTGGAACTGCTGTTATCACCTAAATTGGTTACTGTTGGTAATAATTATGAAATTCCTAGACGAGCAGCAGAAAGCTTAGGGTAAATTGGTACAGGCAATGAAATTGCGATCGCTGCCTTGGTGCAACTGCTGCTATCACCTGATTTAGAGTGGTACAACTTCACCTTTAGGCAGGCAGGAGAAAGCTTAAAGAAAATCGTCACAGGCAATGAAATTTTGAGCGAAAACTTGGTGCATTGCCTGCGATTTGATCATATTTATTTCGAGATTCGCAGGTTAGCAGGAGAAATCTTAAAGAAAATTGCTACAAGCAATGAAATGGCGATCTCCGCCTTGGTTCAATGCCTGCATTCAAATGAGGAGTCTTGGTACACTCGTAAGTTCGCAGCAGAAAGCTTATGGCAAATTGGTACAGATAATGAAATGGCGATCTCCGCCTTGGTTCAATTCCTGCAATCAACTAATACTACTTTCTGGGAAATAGAAGAAACCCGTCTAAAGGCAGCATATAGCTTAGGGAAAATCGACCCTGGCAACGAAATTGCAATCTCTACCTTGGTACAATTGCTGCAATCAACTTTGAATAATCAAGCAGCATATATCTTAGGGCAAATTGGTACAGATAATGAAATGGCGATGGCAGCTTTGACTTGATTCTTTAATTTCAAGAATCAAGTCAATAAAAAATTGATTATAAGTTGTTTTTTGAGATTGAAGTAAATTAATAATTGTTTCATAGTCAGTCATCAAACTATTTAAAGTCTTAATGCTTTCATCAAGACTAAGAGGCTTGCGGCTTAAACCTAGAAATGTTGGCTTACCCTCTTTTACTAATTGGCATCGCTGGCGGATATCTCGGTGTTGTTGCTCAAAACTATCATTTAACAACACTGGTAGCCGATATTCTCGACGATAGATTCGGACAATACGGGTTTGTGCCATGAGTCCTAAATTACTATATTGTTACAATTTTAATTTACCAGCTAGTTTCCGAGTTAGGAGAATGTATTGGAGTGGTGTTTAGTTCCTAAAGAAGAAATTAAACGCCGATTCCGTCAAAATGAAATCAAAATTCTCCTGTGTACTGAGTCTGCTTCTGAAGGGTTGAATTTACAAAATTGTGGGGTGTTGATTAATTATGATATGCCCTGGAATCCTATGCGAGTCGAACAGCGCATTGGCAGAATTGACCGCATTGGACAAAGGTATTCTACTGTGTGAATCCACAATTTTTACTATGATGGCACTGTAGAAGCGAAGGTTTATAAAAAATTGCGCGATCGCATCAATGCTATGCAGCAAGCTATTGCTAACAGTCAAAGCCAACAGGCAGTTCCTCAAATAATAGAGCTAAGGGAGCGATGCCTACGGCAACTCGAAGCGAGAATGCAAACAATTATCGCCACCGCCAACACCGCCCAACTACAGGCAGAAAGACGAGATTATATAGCTGAGAGTATTTCCCAAAGCTTACAGTCAATGGGTTTTAGTATCACTTTTCATCAACCAGAACACCCACAACATCCTGCCACAGCTGTTATTTTAGGAGCCACCAACAACACAGGTAAAGGTATTAGTGTTAGCGTTCCCATCACTGGACAGGTGTTTTATGACGTAAATGGCTATGTCAAGCACAGTATGGCTACTGTAGATGGAAATACGACTTCTGTTTGCGATGAAGCCGAACAGATACTCAATGAAATGCACGATGTTTTAGAAGGTAAATTTGGTGTGAAAATGGGGGAAGTATTGTGGCAAGGTAAAGACTCATAGTTACAAACAGCACATTTTGGTATTGTTAGTCGCGGTGATGCAAGGATTTTGGGCTATTCTACCGTCTTATCTTGCACCTGAATATACTTCTAGGGTCAGATAATCTATAGACTGCAAGCTTTTCTTTCTTCTTCAGCAAGTCCTAAGTAGAAAGTAGTAATAATCGAGACTTAGTAATAAGTCAATAAGCTATGCTTAATGCGATTATTTAAGAGTTTATTGATAATAGACTACTCTTATATGCAGTCCAGTGTAGGCATTAGTCGCACCGTTAATTGCTGTTTGTAAAACTTGTGGGTCTGTCATCTTGCAGTCGAATGTAGAAACCTTGTTTAAGTGGCTACATTCAATCTAAAGCTCTAGATTATCTTGTGCCGAGTGCCAAAATCTAGCAATGCTGATCCGCTTTTTCTCTTCTTCAACCCTGTAAACAACACGATAGGGTTTAAAAATAAGCTGACGAATATTCGGATCGTCAAATTCAAGTACTTTCTGACCCTTGAATGGAAACTGACTTAACTCCTTAGTCTTTTCTAGGAGTCGTTGACCCAACTTTCTTGCAGCTTCAGGGTTACTTGAAGCAATATACCTGACAATTGCCTCTAAATCACCCACAGCTTTAGGAGAGAGGATTACTTGGTAGTTGTCCATGCTTCAATCATCTGTTCAACAGATTCAATTGACACTCCTTGTCCTTGGTTAATCTCTTCTAAACCCTCTTTTACAGCCGCAATAAACTCAATTTCTCGAACAATCTCACGTAAAGACACATTTGGCGGTAATCGCTTCACAAGTTCAAGAACGGTTTCTCTATCGCTCATGGTAGTTTTCGCTTCTATGCAAATGACTACTGTAATCTTAACCCCGCTCCACACCCTCATCCAGCTATTTTTGTTTGGTCGAGAACTAAGGCTGTTACTAGGGGATATCTGCAATTGAAAGGAACCTTTACTAAGGCTGCTACTCATTTACCCTAATTTTATTTTCTCAACAGATGCGATCGCTGGCATTGCTACTTGTATAACTTAACTGAGAGCAAATTCCTCTAACGAAAGGCGATTGTTGTCTTGAGTTGTTGCATAGTAATACAAAGTTGATGACATGAACGGTCATGCCACCTCCCTGTAGGGTACTTTATTACTGCTTACAACAATAAACCTAAAATGTTATGCTGGCAAGTAGCAACGGCAAAAAAATTACTACGATGATAGATATTGAACATATTGCAACATTTAAGTGGAGTAATAAACAAGCTAAAAAATTAACAGAATTACGCGGAAATATGCCTCGACGCCAGCTTGAGCAAAAAACCAATGAGCTTGGCTTAAAGGTTGCACATCAATATATACAGCAGCTAGAACAGCCTGATTATTATGCCACTCGCCTCAAAAGTGGAACAATTACTGTCTCAACAGAAGTTGTTAATGTATTGTGCGAAGCACTAAATGCTGATATAACTGACTTCTTTGATACTGCTAAAATAATTACCGTTGTTGCTTGACGTTTGTCCGTTACCAACGGTAATATAGGGATATTAAAACAAAAGGCGACCGCACAAGTTACCAGGCTCAGCGATCACCCTTTGACCCTATTACAGGAGATTCTATTATGGCGCATCCAACTTACACTGCACAACAGCTGCAACGAGAAACAAGAGAGCGGCTTAAAGTCATTTATACGCAAATTGGCTCTACCGTCAAAGTTACAGACAAACGCTACAAGCACTCCTGGATACAAGCCATTCTCCTTCACCAGTCCGCCCAGCTTCAAAAGGTTAACGAACAAGCCACTGTCCAGGCAGAACTAGAACAGCACATTGCAACCCAAGCCAACGCGATCGCTCCCGAACCACTGACAACAGTAGAGATATCCTTTTACGATCACGAAATATATTCAGGCAATCATCTCATTGCCAGCATCACCCACGATGATGATCTAACCCAGCCTTGGGTAGTCATGGTAGACGGCAAAGAGAAATTCCGCGCTAACACTTGGGCTAGATGCCACCACTTCATTCAATGGCATCTAAACAATTCGCAATTACCAAGTCGCAATTCGCAATTAAATTCCATACCTAAGAGTAGAGAGTTCGCGTCTTTGATGAATCAATCACCTGATCGCATAGATAATTGCGAATTGAGAACTGCGTTAGCGCAGCGTTAGCGAGTCTTCGAGCGTCATTGCGAATTGCTTCATGAACCCACTCAAACAGAAGCGCCATGCACCAGCGAAAACCGAATCATGGCGCATATCTTCAACGAGTGCCAGAAGTACGGGTTTGAAATTCTCGATGATGGGATTTACAACAGCAACGGCGTAAAGCTGGGACAAGTCGGATGCACTGACGGCAATTGGTGGGTAACTCTAAGTTCACAAGGTCAGCAGCAGTATTCTGACTCGGTGTTTGATGCAGTGCGTTTGCTGTCTATGGACGAAGTGTTGCCCACTCCTGACCCTGCCTCTTTTGAAGAATTGTTAGACCTCCCATTTGACGAGTTGACTGCCAGTGAATGGGAACGGTTACAGGAGTATGCGGCCTTCAGCGAAGAACCGGAGTTAGTCGCAGCTTAAAGCTTGGGCTTTGCCTGAAATGCATGTTAAAGGGAATTTTCTTCATTCCCTTATCCCCTTTCCCTAGTAATTCACACAAAGGCGATCGCACTGACATTTGCAATCAGAGGGCGATCGCCCTAACCCATCCAAAACCATCACTTATCACATCTATGCAACCCACAATATCCATTCCCAAGAACTGGGAGTATCCGCACTTTGTTCTAGGTCAGCGCACACAACAAGGCATAATTATAGGCTTTGAGTACTACGCCGAAGACAGTTTCCTCGCTGAAAGATATGGTAGCGGCTGGCGTTACTCTGTAATTCCTGACAAGAACTCTAATGAGTTGTTGCAGGCGATCGCAAATCATTTCCAGCGAAATACGACTACAGAAACATCATTACTAAATACTTCATCAAACATGAGTACTGAAATTAAATTAGGACTTTGTAATCCTCCCGAACCTATTTATCTCTACGTTAATCAGGGAGAAATAAATGGGGAATCTTTTGTTTGGTATCAGTTTAATATTGAACAGGATAAGAAAATACCAGTTTCTCAAAGGGCATTAACAGGTTATTTGTCAGAGCTACGATTGACAGCTAAAGAATTCAAAGGAAAGGACAACAGGAAACTTGATATTGTTGTCAGCGCCGATGAACTTTACGTTATCAGACCTGGGTTAGAAACCAACTTCGCTAAAAGCTTTCTTTTGGCTGCATCATTAGTCCAAGACTTTGATAAACCCCTGATTATTGCTGCTACTGCTGGTGAAGAAAACACGGTCTTCTGCAATCTTTACGATGCTGCAACCAAAACTAAGATTAAAAGGGAATGGAATAAAGATGTAGACTGGGCAAGCATCATCCATGACATCCAATCTCTTTTAGGTGGTACATCCTCAACTATTCCACCAACGCCGAAACTTAGTGGAGTAAATCAATCAATCCACCCACAAGATTTACGAATAAGAAATATTCGTACTTTACTTGATTATCCATTGGATTTAGTTAAAGAGTGGTTGCAGTTTCAAGATGTTGAACGTCCAAGCTTACTACCTGAAAGTAAGATTAATGAACTTATCAAGTCGATGTGTTTAGCTTGGGCATCTGATAAGTGTGACCATCCCAACTATGCCCAATCTTCCTATCAAAAGCAAGTAGTCGATGCTGTCGTGCAGGGGGCTGATGAATTAACCGCAATCAAGACATGGATGCAGCAGTTACAAGCAGTAAAAGCTGGGACAACGTAAAGTTTTTAGAAATCAAGAGTCAGAATAACTTTGTATCCTAGCTCTTGATTTATCTTCTCTAAATCAAATCTTTGGAAGTGATAAATGAATAAAAAATCAACCGATATAGCTGACGGGGCGACAAAAAAGCTAGGATACTGATAAAATAAGCTCCATAGCCCTGA
>NZ_JCACKM010000038.1:0-52279 GCF_059505385.1 Desmonostoc vinosum | reverse complement strand
GTTCTTTTATGGACTCTTCAGAAATCCCCGTGTCTTCAGACCGGGGAAGCTTAAAAGAATTTTCCTATTTGGTCGGCAGAAGTCATGGCGATTATTGATGCTGCTGTAGATGAGCGAGACTTATATGCTCAAAAAGGGTTGAGATTTGAGAAGTTCAAAGGAAAACGAGCAAAACAAGAACAGCGTTCCTTACGTTTAACTGATCAGTGGCGTTTAATCGTGACAGTGGATGAGGATGACCAGGGGAATTCCCTCACAATAATCGACATCGAAGACTACCACTAACATTTATCAGCAGGGGAGACAGCAATATGAGCCAGAATCTAGCACCAGCGAGAGTACCAACACCAGGGAAAATTTTAAGTCGAGAATTAGAAGCGCGTGGCTGGACACAGAAAGATTTAGCAGAAATTATGGATCGTCCAGTTCAAACTATCAACGAAATTATCCGAGGAAGTAAGCAAATTACACCTGAGACAGCTATCGAACTTTCCCAAGCTTTGGGTACTTCTCCTGAGTTCTGGACGAACCTTGAAGCAAAATATCGACTGCATATAGCAGGTAAAGAAATTGATAGCTAGGTTTGCTCTGACGCAGATTATAAATTATATAGTATGTCCATACAAAGAAGATGCATCTATCCAAAGTGGTAAATTTAATTTTTCTAAGTGATTGAAACTAGATAAAAGTTGTTGTGGTTTGCCCCAAAGATCCAAATCAAACCAACCATCATCTTCTTGATTGAGTGGGAGTGATGCCTCAATTATATTGACTGTAATTCCATAAAGCGAAATCAAGTTAGATATAACTGGCGTTTGGTGATAATCTTTCAAAATGCATATTTGTAAACGTAGTCGGTGAGATTGACCAGTATAAACTTGATGGGCTTGATTATTTATAGGTGTTGGTGAATGCAGAAGTTCTCGTTTATTTATTTCTTGATTTTGGTTAGGAAATAGATGAGAATTATAATTATTCTGCACCATTCCAGTAATACCTAACTGTATTAAATCGATGCCTAATTTTTGTAAATACAGCAGGCTATTACAGATATGATCTGGATTACCTTGAAATTGCAAGTCAAACCAACCGTAGTTTTCTGTTGTTGTCAGCATTGCAGCCGTAATATTAACAGTTACACCATAGCGCGATATCAAACGCGAAATTACGGGTTGTCGCTGATAATGCTGTGGTATACGAATGCGGCTATTAATTGGAGTGGGTTCAGGAGATTTTTTTGGAAACATGTGAATGGGGAATTGGAGTGCTGAGTGCTGAAGCGCGGTAGCGGGGCGTTTAGCCCGTGCTGAGTGAGGAGTGAGGAGTGAGTGATTAGTAGTTTTTCTCCCTGCCCCTTCATCCCCTGATCACCAAACACTTAAGCTGTTTTCATCCCATATTTGCAGTTGTTTATTCTTCAGATAATTAATAGCTGCATCTATATTTATTGTTGTGCCTTGTAAGTCGAGATCAAACCAACCATCACCAACAGCATTTGCACCCAAAATTGCAGCTGTAATATTTACAGTTAGACTATAATCCGAGACTAGGCGAGAGATAACGGGTTCTTGATGGAAGTTTTTAGGTATTTGTAGGCGAATTCGTTTGTGAACGATTTGATTATTAGTAACCATATCTAAATTACCTAATTTTTCATCGATTTTAACTATAGAAACACACTTGTAAAACTTTATGGGAAAATAGCAGATGGGCGGAAACTACCCAACTGCTAAATAGGAAGGAGTAAGAACAACTTTGATTAATGGTATTGTTGAATTGGTTCATGAATTGCGGTTGTCAACAAATTTGGCATTTCCCATCAACCTTTTAATAATGCGCTAGCCGACTACGACGCTAGGATTTTTGCTTTTAGAGAGAAAGACTGGACTGTTAGCCTGACCTTGCTTGAAGATAGAGAACATATCAAACTTGATGTGGGCAATTACCAGCGAGGTAAACTTAAAGGCAGGAAACCGACATCGGCTCAACTGTGTAAACATCGGGATGGTTCCTACTACATTCATATTCAAATTAAAGATGAAGCACCCCAGCCACTTAAACCAAACAACGTTATTGGTGTAGATTTTGGGCGCAGAGATATCGCTGTCACTAGTAATGGGGACAAGTGGGATGGAAAACAAATCAATAACATTAGAGACAATTTTTCGCGCTGTAGGACTTCCCTCCAAAGAAAAGCGTCGAAAGGCACAAGGTCTACTCGCCGTCGAGCGAGACAGATTTGGCAACGGCTGTCGGGGCGTGAGAGAAGATTTCAACAATGGCTCAACCATCAAATCAGCTACCGGATTATTCAACAAGCAAAGTCTACAAGTGCAATTGTAGCTATCGAAAATCTGACTGGGATTAGGGAGCGTACCAACAAACAACCTAGAAACAAGGTTGAGCGCAGACGCTCTAATTCTTGGTCGTTTTATCAATTGCGTTCTTTCCTTGAGTACAAGGGTATTAAGGAAGGAGTAGAAGTAATTGCAGTGCCACCAGCATATACAAGCCTTACTTGCCACCAGTGTTTGCACATTGGCTTGAGGTCTGATAAACGCTTTAAGTGTGGTAACTGCTCTTGGCATGGTGACGCTGATTTGAATGGTGCAAAAATGATTTCTTTATTGGGGCAGTCTGTAAGCCTGCCTAGAGGTTCGGGTTATTTGTACTGTGAACTCAGTATAGATAGCTCAGGGCTACTGAAAGCTCCGTCTCTTTAGAGCGGGGAAGCTTACCAAAGGGACTTAATATTTGTGGTTCTGCTGTTGGCTGATTTTCTAGGGGCAAACGTGGGAAGAGTAATTCTGCTACTCGATATGCTTCTTCTAAGTGAGGATAACCAGAGAAAATAAAGGTATCGATACCCAACTCAGTATATTCGAGCATTCTTTGAGCAACGGTATCGGGATCGCCTACCAAAGCTGTCCCAGCACCACCACGCACTAAACCAATTCCTGCCCACAAGTTCGGACTAATTTCTAAAGCTTCTCGACTGCCGTTATGTAGTTCACTCATCCGGTGTTGTCCTTGGGAGTCCATGCGCGAGTAAGCTTGCTGGGCTTTGGCGATCGCTTTATCATCTACGTAGCGAATCAAATCATTCGCCGCATCCCACGCTTGGCTCTCAGTCTCCCGCACAATGACGTGTAAACGAATACCAAAACGTAATGTTCTACCTGCTTTTTCCGCTAGTTGGCGTACAGAAGCAATTTTTTGGGCGACTTGTTCCGGTGGTTCACCCCAAGTAAGATACACATCTACGTGTTTGGCGGCGATTTCTTGAGCAATGGGAGAGGAACCACCAAACCATAAAGGTGGGTAAGGTTTCTGTACTGGGGGAAATAACAACTTACCACCTTGAATGTTAAGGTAGTTTCCCTGAAAATCAGCAACTTCCTCCCCAGCGATCTGTCGCCACACTGTCAAAAATTCATCTGTTAATTCGTAGCGATCGTCATGGCAAAGATGCAAACCATCCCCAGCCAATTCTACTGGATCGCCACCCGTGACAACGTTAATCAGCAGTCTGCCACCAGAAATCCGATCAAATGTTGCTGCCATCCTTGCCGCTACCCCCGGTGACATCAACCCCGGACGTATCGCCACCAAAAACCGCATCCGCTTGGTGTGTGTCACTAGAGTTGATGCCAAAATCCAGGCATCTTCACAAGAACGCCCTGTAGGTAGTAATGCCCCTGTAAAACCTAAATGATCCACAGCTTGAGCAATCTGCCGCCAGTAATCAAAGTTGACTACCCGCCCGCCTATCGCAGTACCAAGATAGCGCCCTTCACCGTGAGTGGGAATAAACCAAAGTAACTGCATTGTCTTTCTATAAGTATATTACGGTAAATTGATAGTTTTGCCGTATATTTTAGTCACCTTAAGAATATCCCATAGGTCATAGAACAAAGCAATACCTTTACAAAATTAAATACGGTTAATCTATCGAATTTAAGTTGTTTACTTCTTGTCGTTTTGAAGCGGATGTGACATACTCAATATCATTAACAACATTATTCCGACCGATTTGCCGTATTTTAACCATGTGGAGTTGTGAGAGGCGTCTTCATAGGCTTTGGTATGGGGGAGTAAAGGAGACGCGGGGACGCGGAGACGTGGAGAGTAACCAATGACAATTCCCCATTACGAATTACAAATTACGAATTACGAATTGCGAATTGGTTTAAATCATGCTTAAAGATGCACAAGGATTGGTAGTTACAACAGATTCAGCAGAAGCGATCGCCGCCATTAATCGTTTTATCAATCAGGCGCTTTTTTATGGCAAACATATAGAAACAACGATTTTAGAGGCAATTAATGCCGATCCAACTTGTGCTTTAGCTCATGCCTACGCAGCTACTTATTATCTGTCTCAAGAAAACGGCATCGCTTGGCAGCAAGTGCAACCCCACCTGCAAACAGCACAACGGCATTTAGCCAAGATTACGGTTAGAGAACAGCTATATGTGCAGGGAATTTTAGCTTGGGCAAACAAAGAGATTGATGTGGCGATCGCGATTCATGAAGAAATTACTGATAAATTTCCTCGTGATTTGATTTCAGTGCAGCAGGGACAATATCATTATTTTTATACAGGTAAAAAAGAAAAATTACTACAAATTGCTTATAAAGTCTTATCTAGCAATCTAGAGCATCATTATTTATACGGAATGTTAGCGTTTGGTTTAGAACAATGTCACCAACTAAAAGCAGCAGAAAACATTGCTCGTCAGGCGATCGCATTAAATAGGTATGATCCTTGGGCGCATCATGCGATCGCCCATGTCATGGAAACTCAGGGAAGAGTCAATGAGGGTATAGCTTGGATGGAGAATTTTGCAGATACTTGGCAAGACTGCAACTCTATGCTCTACACCCACAACTGGTGGCACATTGCCCTGTATTATCTCAAGCTAGGCGACGTTCGCCAAGTTCTCAGGCTCTACGACACCCAAATTTGGGGATGTGCTAACAAACAATCTCCCAAAGACCAAGTAGGGGCAATTTCGCTCTTATTGAGGCTAGAATTACGTGGGATAGACGTGGGTAGCCGTTGGCAAAATATCAGCGTTTATTTAGGCGATCGGCTCAATGAACATGCATTACCATTCCAGGACTTGCATTACATCTATGCAATCACCAAAGCGGGGCGTACCGACTGGGTAAACCAGATGTTACAGAGTATGCAGCAACATGCTTTGGGCATCAATCCTTTCTGGCGACAGAGTTGGTTAGAGGTAGCAATTCCTGCTGCTAGGGGAATGACAGCTCATGCCAAAGGTGATGTTAACACAGCTGTTGCCGAACTCAAACCTGTTTTATCGCGCCTATATCAGATTGGAGGTAGTCATGCACAGCGAGTGTTATTTGAGCAAGTTTATCAAAATGCAGTTTTATTAGCACAAAAGCAGAGTTTGGTTTATCGCATGACTGCGTGAAGGGGGAGGGGAGTAGGGAGTGGGGAGTAGGGAATTGGGAATGGGGAATTGGGAATTGGGAATTGTTATTTGTCGTTGGTTATTCTCCGCGTCCCCGCGTCCCCGCGTCCCCGCGTCCCCAATCCCCAATCCCTACTTACGCTTCATCTAAAGCAGCGATACCGGGTAGTACCTTGCCTTCAAGTAACTCTAAGCTAGCGCCGCCGCCGGTGGAAATATGGCTCATTTGATCGGCTAAGCCTACCTTCTCAACAGCTGCTACCGAGTCACCGCCGCCGATGATGGTGGTTGTGCCAGTTTTGCTAAGTTCAGCGAGGGTATGAGCGATCGCTTCTGTACCTACAGCAAACTTGTCAAACTCAAATACACCCATTGGCCCGTTCCAAATCACTGTCTTGGTATCTCCAAGGCTCTCTTGGAAGACTTTAACAGAGTCAGGGCCAATATCCAAACCCATCCAACCATCCGGGATATTCTCAATGCTGACGGTTTGAGAATTAGCATCAGGAGCAAAATTATCTGCTACTACCACATCTGTGGGCAACAGTAAGCTTACACCACGTTCTTTGGCTTTTGCTTCCAAAGACTTCGCTAGTTCTAGCTTGTCTTCTTCCACGAGCGATTTACCAACACTCAAACCACGGGCTTTGTAGAATGTGAAAATCATCCCGCCGCCGATGATCAGCTTATCGCACTTCTCCAGCAGCGTTTCAATCACGCCAATTTTACTGGAAACTTTAGAACCACCGATAATTGCTGCCAAAGGACGTTGGGGATCTTCAATTGCGCTTTGCAGGTACTGTAATTCCTTCTCAACCAAATATCCAGCCACAGAAGGACTCAAGAATTTAGTCACACCCTCAGTAGAAGCATGAGCGCGGTGTGCTGTGCCAAAAGCATCGTTTACATAAAAATCAGCATTGGCTGCCAGTTTTTTGGCAAATTCTGGATCATTTTTTTCCTCTTCTTTGTAGAAGCGGACATTTTCGAGTAACAGCACTTGTCCATTTTGTAAAGCTCCCACCTTGGCAGCAACTTCGTCGCCAATAGAGTCATCAGTTTTAATGACTTCTTGCCCCAACAGCTCAGAGAGACGCTTAGCAACCGGAGTCAGGCGCAGTTTGTCGTCCACACCTTTAGGACGACCAAAATGGCTTGCTAGAATTACCTTAGCTCCCTTCTGCGTCAAATCTTGGATGGTTGGCAAAGCTGCACGGATGCGAGTATCGTCTGTGATCTTGCCTTGATCATCTAAGGGCACGTTAAAATCTACCCGCACCAAGGCACGTTTGCCAGATACATCACTTGCAGATAAATTTGCTAAAGTTTTTTTGGACACAGCCAGACCCTCCTGATTGCCTTTTTGTTATTGTTTTGAAAGTAGAACCATCAAGATTTTACCGGAGTCAGGGGTGCGTAGGTGAGAGAGATGTTCAAGACAGTTCTATTTCCAATCGATCAAAGCCGAGAAGCGCGGGAAGCTGCTGATGTAGTTGCAAATATCGTGCAAAAATACAGCAGCCGCTTGGTACTGCTATCTGTAGTAGAGGAACCGCCTCCAGAAGCACCTAGTCCAGATCCAATGGTGTCACCGGAGATAGTTGCTAAATTACTAGAGAATGCTCAAGTCTTATTTTCTGGGCAAGGAATTCAAGCCGAAGTCTTAGAAAGGCAAGGCAAACCAGCATTCACTATCTGCGATGTCGCTGACGAAATCGAGGCCGATTTAATTATCATGGGCTGCCGGGGATTAGGCTTAACTGAAGAGGGAGCAACTGATAGCGTTACTACCCGCGTGATTAACCTTTCCCCTTGTCCAGTGCTGATTGTGCCTTAATCAGGTTCTCAAATCAACTCTGTGAAAAAAGCGATCGCCCTCCAGATTAGCATTGGTGAAGGCGATCGCTTTTTTCGTTTTTTAGCTTCTTTAAATAGTTAAAAGTAATTATAAAAAAGCAATCGTCTCTACCAATTGTGGTTAGCGAAACGATTGCTTGTAGCAATTATGTCAGATTAAATCATCTATGATTAATTCTATCCTGAGTTTCAAATATTACTAGCTACCCTGGGATAGATTGGGTACATATATCAATAGGTTGAGAATATAGCAGTTTTTGTGAGAACCAAGTAGACCTTAGAGTTAAAACGGTCTTTATCAGCTGTTAAGCATTTAATTTGTGCGTTGAAACAGCGCGTTTTTGGGGGTTTAACGCCACTTCCTACAACTTTGGGAACCAAAGCAACGCAGTGGCTCCCCAAATGCTGCTGTGTTGGGTTGGATAATGAGACATTGGGGTCTTTTTGATTATTTGAAAATGGGGAGTAAAAAGGAGCCACTGCGTTGTGGAGCAAGTGTGGTTTTGGAGGTTTTCCCCATGAACAACTCGCGTTGGGGAGGAGCCACTGCGACTGCGGTCTTCTTCCAAGGGGAAACGCTAAGAGCGATAGCGAAGCGGTAGCGAGTCATCGAGCGTTTGGAGTCTTCACAAGTAGAGCCAGTGACGTTGAGGAGTGGGATAAAATACCTTTTTTTCATATTTTGGTTGTGTTTTTTCGTATACTGCTGTGTTGAACTGGGCAATGATACTACGAATTAGTATTACTGCTGCTTTCAACTGGCTCTAAATATGCATTCGAGAATTAATTTTTGATTCACCAGCGAATAAGGCTGAATTTCCAATGCGCGTTGAAAAGCTTGGATAGCTTCACGATAATTTCCTAAAGCCGCGTAACACAAGCCCATGCCATGAAGCGCACCAAAATGTATTGGATTTAGCTGTACGACCATCAGACAATCTGCTAAAGATTTTTGATAATCACCAATACTGTAATAAAGAAAAGCACGCCGATTCCATGCTTCGGCAAAATCTGGTTGATATTGAATTAAATCGCTTAGTACTGTTTCGGCTTGGGTAACTTCCCCTCCATCCAGTAACTTTTGACTATAATCAATCTTTTCCAGTCCATATATCCCCTTCTGCTGAAACCAAATCCGCCAAATTTTTCTAGTTGCCTGTTCGCGGATTGTGGCATCGCAATTCTTCAAATCTTCAAGTAAGGAATTGATAGATAAAGAGTCCATGAATTTGAGATCCGTAAATATATCCTTACTATCAACTCTCTCACAAAAGTCATCACTTAAATCATTTTTAAAGTGATTTTTAAATTCTCTAAATCATTGGTTCATCAGGTAATTATTATATCTAGTAACCATCAGGAGACTCAAAGACAACTTGTAAAGTCATAAATTACCGATGATCAGAACATCAAAACTTTAAAAAGAAAAACTAACTATTGGTAGTTGCACAGATCACTGCTGACTAATAGAGTATAAAAATATTATAAAAAACAATAGTCTAGGTTTTCTTCTGTCATTTCCTTTGGCAGTTGCTCAGGTTTGGGGAGTTTATCGGTAGCGCGGGAGTCCCTACCTTCAACGAAACGAAGTGGAGTAAGGTAGGGAAGGATAGCGCTTTCAAGGGTAGGTTTTTCATATTCAGTCTGAAAAAGCCTATTTTTCCGTTCCGAAATCTTTCTTTGCGTCCCTCTACCCTTCTCCTATCGGAGACGCTGCGCGAACGGGAACGCTTTCAGCGAACGGGTTCGCGCCTGCGGAGGGAAACCCTCCTTTACTCGCTGTCTCACCGCGTCTCTCCGTCTTTGCGTCAACCAAAACGCGAAATCTAAAAAACCTACCCATAAGAGCCTCTAAACTCTCCTACGGTTTCCAACCTGTAAGCAGATTTGGATAAGTCGTTGCAGTGGGAAAGATTTTTTGGAAGCCAGATAGGCGTTCTTGGGGATTTTCTTTGCTCAGGTTCCACAGAGTTTCATAGAAAAAGAAGGAAACTCCGGCAAAGTTGCGATCGCGTACTTTTTGTACTTGTGTTTGAATTTGTTGTATGGGTACAGATTTATTTTTTAATCCAGATAAAATGCCAATACTGACTGGTATATGACTTTTTGCTAGTTTCACCTCTGGATATTCTAATTCTTTGACAAATACATTCAAATCATCGCGATATATCTGCAACACCAAGTCTTCAACGATTCCTAGTCGTTCCCATTTCTGCCAATCTGCTAAGAAAAAGTCATAAGAAAAACGTTGGGGATTAGGAGCAACGGAGACAATACAGTCTTTTTTAGTAGCTTTGATTGCCTTGAATACTCGCTTCATAAAATCAGTGATTTTGTTAGCTCTCCAGCGTACCCATTCTGCATCTTGCGGGTTTTTGGAGGGAGCTTTACCACGATGTTCTTTCTTATAAAGCGCGACTGTGTAAGCATCATATCCTAATACTGATGGTAAGCCAAAATGGTCATCGAATTGAATGCCATCAATGTCATAGTTTCTGACAATTTCTACAATTAAATCTTGGATAAATTGTTGTACTTCTGGACGAAAAGGATTTAACCAAACACGATCATGTATACCTTCTTTCAGAATCCGCTTGCCATTGTTAAGATTGGTGAGCCATTGGGGACGATTTTTAGCTAATAGGGAGTCAGCTGGTGCCATGAACCCAAATTCAAACCAAGGAATGACTGTTAACCCTTGTTGATGTCCAACATCAACAATTTCTTTGAGTATATCTCGCCCTTGCAGTCCGGGTGTGGGATCGAGCGATCGCCCAATGACTTTTTGAGCAACTTTGCTAGGATAAAGCGTATAGCCCCAATTCCAAACTGCCGGATATACAGTGTTAAAATTGAGTTCGTCTAACCGTTGCAAAGAACCCTTGAGACGATCGCGAGCAAATAAGACATCACTATCAATATTTGTTAACCATACTCCCCTCAACTCAGATACTAGGGATCTTTGAGTAATAATCTGAGCATTTAAGGAAGTCGATAACATTACCGTAGCTACCATACTCAAGGCCAGCAATACGGCAAAAAAACCCAAATTCCGGCTTTGGCGAATCTTCCACCAAGCATGAGACTCAATACACCATATGACAAATTTTTTCATTATTGGCTACAAACATCATCAAAATTATCCTGATTAACTAGTATACGAAACCCAGCATGGATATCGGTGTTGATTTACCCTGCAAGAAGATGCTGGTTATCACGAGTGAGTGTCTGAATGCGATTACTTGTGCCTGTGCGGCTCGTTTTGTTATGCGATCGCTAACTCAGTTAAACTACCTTTATAGCCAGTAATCTCTATCACTGCATCACTCAAAGCAGAAAATCCATCTCTACTATCATTGATAGCGAGAAAAGTCCGCACACTTACACCAATACCAACATTAAATGTCGCTGCCTTGTTAGCAGTGAAAGTAGTAGGAGTTAATAAGCTTTGGATATTCGCCTCAGTTATGGTGTTAATCTTAGCAAACTGAGTGACATTTGCAGCACTCACAGCCTTGAAACTATCAATTTTATCCACATCAATATTCAAGTCTGTAATCACATCAAAATTGGATAGCAACGAATCACTCAACGCATTAAAAATAAACTCATCACGACCATTACCACCTGTTAATATATCTCCACCAACGCCACCAATGAGGGTATCATTGCCGGCTTCACCAAAAAGTTGATCATTCCCCTCAAATCCTGAGAGTTCATCATTCCCTTTGCCACCAAAAAGTTGATCATTCCCCTCAAATCCTGAGAGTTCATCGTTTCCTTTGCCACCAAAAAGTTGATCATCGCCAGCTAACCCCAACAATTCATCATCACCTTTACCACCATTGATTGTGTCATTGCCAGCATCACCAATTAATTCATCGTTACCTTTACCACCGTTGAGAATTAAACCTGCAACTAACTCATCGGTGATAGTTTTGGATATGAGTCTGCCAGCTTCATCATAAATGTAGCTGGCAAGTGCATCGGTCACACCATCGTTGTTGTTATCAATATCTGCAAAGATGAGTTTCCCACTGGCATCGTAGTTGTAAGTGGTGAGTTCGTCTGTGGTACCATCATTATCTTTATCAAGTTGTTCAGAGATTAACTTACCACTGGCATCGTAGTTGTAAGTGATAATCTCATCAGTAATGCCATCGCGATTATTATCAATTTTCTGTGATTTGAGCTTGCCGCTCAAATCGTAGCTGTAGATACCAACCGCATCAATTACACCATCATTATTTTTGTCGTAGCTGGCGGTTGTACGTCCATAAATATAAGTAGTGAAATAATCAGTGATGCCATCGCCATTGTTATCATAACTAGAGGATATTAGGTTATCCATGGCATCATAGCTATAAGTGTAGGTTTCGATTTTATCAACACCGTCGCTGTTATTTTTAAGGCTATAAGATGTTAGATTGCCCTTGGCATCATAAGTTCTAGTTTCGACAAAATCAGCGATGCCGTCGCCATTATTATCACGGCTAAAGTATATCTGGTTGCCCTTGGCATCATAAGTAGAGATTTCGATATAATCAATGATGCCGTCGGCGTTATTGTCAGAGCTATAGGATGTCCGATTGCCGTTAGCATCATAAACATAGGTAGTGAGATAGTCAGTGATGCCGTCGCCATTGTAATCACGGCTTAAGGATATCTGGTTGCCGTTGGCATTATAAGTATAGGTTTCCACAAATTCAGCAATGCCGTCAGCGTTTTCATCGCGGCTTAAGGATGTCAGTTTGCTGTTGGCGTTATAAGTATAGGTTTCCACAAATTCAGCAATGCCGTCAGCGTTTTCATCACGGTTATAGGATATCCGGTTGCCTTTAGCATCATAAGTATAGTTGATGATAAATTCAGCAATGCCGTCAGCGTTTTCATCACGTCTAAAGGATGTTTGATTGCCGTTGGCATAAGTATAGGTAAAAACTAAATCAGTGATACCGTCGCCGTTGTTGTCATAGCGCGAGGATGTCACTTTGCCGTTGGCATCATAAATAGAGATAGTGATATCATCAGCGATGCCGTCGCCATTGTTGTCATAGCTTAAGGATATCTGGTTGCCGTTGGCATCATAAGTATAGGTATAGATATAATCAGCGATGCCATCATCATTATTGTCAACGCCATAGGATGTTAGCTTGCCGTTGGTATAAGTATAGGTTGAAATATCATCAATAATCCCGTCACCGTTGTCGTCAATACTGTACGATGTCAGATTGCCATTAGCATCGTAAGTAGAAGTTTCGATATAATCAGCGATGCTATCACCATTGTCGTCTTCGCTATAGGATGTCAGGTTGCCCTTGGCATCATAAGTAGAGGTTTCAACAAAATCAGCGATGCCATCACCATTGTCGTCTTCGCTATGGGATGTCAGGTTGCCCTTGGCATCATAAGTAGAGGTTTCGACATAATCAGCAATGCCGTCAATGTCGTAGTCGATGCTTTTGGATATCTGTTTATAGCTATAGGAAATAACTGAGTCTATTGTTCCATCATTACTGCTGTCTATACTCTGCGATATCAATTTGCCATCGACATTGTAAGTATAAGTCGTTGTAGAGATCATAAACCTATCTTTACTAATAAGTACTTGTACGGCTGATTGCCATGTATGACACATTACTATGGATACTAAAATTTTACTAGTACCAGTTCTGACAAAAGATTTTGTCTGAAAATGAGGAGTGTGTTTAGGAACTAAGCAAGAGGAATTTTTCTACTTTAGTTGTATGATTGATCACATAAGAGTTGAACTGAAAAGCGATCGCCTCACACTCAAGACAGTTACTATCAGGTTAATTATCAATAAACTAATGCACATTAACTATAATTAAGAATTAATGTGCATTGTGCAATTATTTAGATAATTGGAAATTGGAGTTAGGCGATCGCTAAATTATTTAAGTTACCTTGATAGCCAGTAATCTCAATCACCGCATCCGTCAAAACATCAAATCCATTAGTACTGTCATTGATTGCTAAAAAAGTCCGCGCACTTCCTCCATTACCAACACTAAATGTTGCTGCCTTGTTTGCAAGAAAAGTAGTGGTATTTAATAAACCTTGGATATTCGCCTCAGCTAGGATGTCAATACTGCCAAGCTGAACAACACTTGTAGCACTCACAGCCTTGAAACTATCAAGTTTATCTACACCTATTTTCAAGTCTGTAATTACATCAAAATTGGACAGCAATGAATCACTCAGGGCATTAAAAGTAAACTCATCACGACCATTGCCACCAGTTAATATATCTCCACCAATACCACCTATAAGGGTATCATTGCCATCATTACCGAAGAGTTGGTCATTACCCTCAAATCCTGAGAGTTCATCGTTACCTTGACCACCAAAAAGTTGATCATTGCCCTCAAATCCTGAGAGTTCATCATTACCTTTACCACCATTTATTTGGTCGTTGCCAGCTAACCCCAATAATTCATCGTTACCATCACCACCATTAATTTTGTCATTACCAGCACCACCAATTAATTCATCATTCCCATTACCACCGTTGAGAATTAAACCCTCTATTATTGGCTGCTCAGTAATAGTTTTGGATATGAGTTTACTATCCTCATCATAAACGTAGCTGGCGATCGCATCAGTGACGCCATCATTATTTTTGTCAATATCTGCTGAGATTAATTTACCACTGGCATCGTAGCTGTAAGTGGTGAGTTCCTCTGTGACGCCATCATTATTGTTATCGAGTTGTTCAGAAATTAACTTGCCACTGGCATCGTAGTTGTAAGTGATAGTTTCATCACCGATACCATCGTTATTGTTGTCAATTTTTTGTGATTTCAACTTGCCGCTAAAATCGTAGCTGTAGATACCAACCGCATCAATCACACTATCATTGTTCTTGTCATAGCTGGCGGTTGCCTGTCCATAAGTATAGGTTATGACTTCATAAGCAATACCATCATCGTTGCCATAGCTCTTGGATGTCAGGTTGCCTGCGGCATCATATATGTAAATTATAACATTTTCAGCGATGCCATCGGCGTTGTAATCAATTCTGTCGGATGTCACGTCACCTTTGGCGTTATATGTAAAAGTTTGGGTACTATCAAGGATACCATCGGCTTTTGCGTCAGAGCTAGTGTATGTCAACTTGCCATTGGCATCATATTTATAGGTTTGGATAAAATCAGCGATGCCGTCGATGTTTTGGTCAGAGCTAATGTATGTCAACTTGCCACTGGCGTCATATTTATAGGTTTGGACTATATCGACAATGCCATCGTTGTTGAAGTCAGTTTCGGATACCCCGTTACCCTCAGCGTCATAAGTAAAGGTAGAGGTAGTTAATCGATCAACGATGCCGTCGGCGTTTTTGTCGTAGCTCTCGGATATCCGGTTACCTTTGGCATCATAAGTATAGATTGTGATCTCATCAGGGAAGTCACCGTATCTGTAATCTAAGCTATAGGATGTCCATTTGCCGTCGGCGTTATAAGTATAGGTTTCAACTATATCAGCGATGCCGTCGGCGTAGAAGTCCATGGTATAAGATGTATTATTGCCTTTGGCATCATAAGTCAAGATTTGGATAAAATCAGCGATGCCGTCGCCGTTTTGTTCATGGCTAGAGGATGTCTGGTTGCCCTTGGCGTCATAAGTAGAGGTGACAATTTGGTTGTTACTGCTAGATATGCTAGATAATATCGCGTCATAGCTGTAGGTAATAGTTGAGTCTATTGTTCCATCACTATTGTTGTCTATGTTCTCAGAGATGATTTTGCCATCTGCACCGTAAGTATAAGTTGTATTTGAAATCATAAACCACTACTCCTTGATAAGTATTTGTACTGCTGGACACTACGTGTTTTAACGAGACTTTAATATGGTAACGAAAATATTTTTATGTAATATTTTCTACCGTAAAATTTTAATTTAAGAGCGATCGCCTCAACTCAAAACAAATGCACATTAACGTCAGATTAAGAATTAATGTGCATTGTGAAATTATCTAGATAAGTGTAAGTTGGAGTTAGGCGATCGCTAAATTATTTAAGTTACCTTGATAGCCAGTAATCTCAATCACTGCATCCCTCAAAGCATCAAATCCACTATTACCATCATTTTATTAAATGGGAGCGCAAGATTAAAAATAAAGGAAATGCTGTTTATTAAATTTAGCTGCGTAGCAGCTTATTAGTTATGTATCTGTGTGCCAGTCGTACTGGTCGGATTAAGTAGTATAGGAAAGAAAGACTAGATGGCAATGAGAAAAATTCTCGGTCTGCTTGATTAGTATCAGTGATTACCAACCTGGTTGTAAAACTCAAAAATTGCCATACTAGATAAATACGAGTTGGCATTCTGCTATGTGACCCCTTTATCATCAATTGCTGAAAAAAAAGTTTAATGAACCGTGGAGTTTTAGCTTCCATGAATAATTGTTTCTGCATTCGCACAGCATAAATTGCAATTGTTGGATCAATTTGAATCTGTTTTTGAATAGCCTGCTTGACTTGATCTGGTAAAGGTATATTTAGAATAGTATTAACTATTAACAGACTTATAAAAAATGGTCTTTCAAGTTCCAGACTCTTTACTTTCTGCAATAATTTTTTCCAATCTAATGTCTGTTGAATACGCAATAATTCAGCTAAATCACAAATCTGAGTTAAAGAAGCTCTACTTTCATTAACTCCTCTGGCAACTTGTACAGCGAGGATGATTAACAAATCATCACAAGAGAATTCGATGATAGATTCACCATTGAGAGTTAAAGACCTGCTTCGTTGCCACAAGGTTTCAAAATCAGGAAGTTTAAAAGGAAAGTAAGATAAAGGAGTCAATTCATTGTGAATATCCACTATTATGTCTGGGTTTTGGCTATGGACAAAAGTTTGCTGCCAACCGTAGTAATCAGCCTCTAGTTGATATTGATGAGCAATTAGTAATTCTTTAGCTTTGACTGCATCCTCTGGTTTTATCAGAATATCTAGGTCGCTAAACTGTCTCATTGCTAAGTTGCCATAAATAGAAGTAGCTAAAACAGGTCCTTTAAAAGGAATAGCTGGAATTTTGTAAGCCTCAAATAACTTGAGAAGGTTCAGCAACTCGTGACTTAATAATAAGTTGCGGCTAGCATTATTATAATAATGGCTCTGAAGTTGAGTTAAAACTATTGGAGGAATATTTTCTTCCCAATAAGTTTTGAAATTTTGATATAAAAGTGGTGTTGTCCCATGAGATACTGCTATTTGCATAAAATATTTCCAGTCTATATCTTGCTGGATTAGGGTTGTAATTCGCTCTGCGGTTTCAGGATCTATGTAAGTTCGGGTGCAACACAAAAGTAGCTCAATTTCTGGACGGCTAACCTTTTTTGGTAATTGAGTCAGAGGCTTGTTTAAGGACATCATAAATTACTTATTTATAGTGTTGAGCTTGGGTTTCAAACAATTTTGCATAGCAACCACCCAGATTTATTAGTTCCTCATGGGTGCCGCTTTCCATGATGGAACCGTTTGCCATCACGTAGATATAGTCAGCCATTCTGACGGTTGATAAGCGATGGCTAATGAGGATAGCAGCTTGGTTTTTGATAAGTTGGCGGAAATTCTGAAACACCTCCTCTTCGGCTTTAGGGTCTAAAGCACTGGTTGGTTCGTCCAATACAATTAACTGTGAATCTCGCAAAAATGCCCTTGCCAAAGCGATTTTTTGCCACTGACCGATGCTCAATTCTTCCCCTTGTTCAAACAATTTACCTAGTATGGTGTCGTAACCTTGAGGTAGCTTGCTGATCATATCATCAGCGCCAGAACGACGCGCAGCAGCAATGATTTTGTCGTGGGTGAATGGCAGATTGATATTTGCCATCCTAATATTTTCTTTAGCAGTCAGATGATATTTTGTATAATCTTGAAAAATGACGCTAATTTGACTGCGGAGGGCAGCAATTTCAAATTGGCGTAAATCTATGCCATCAATAGTAATACTACCAAGGGTAGGCTCATATAAGCGACACAAAAGTTTAATTAAAGTAGTCTTACCAGAGCCATTTTCTCCTACTAATGCCACCACTTCTCCCGGGCGAATAGTCAGATTAATATCCTCAAGTGCCTGACGCTTGGTATTTGCATATTGAAAGCTGACATGATTAAACACAATACCATTTTGCATTGGCATGGGAAAAGGTTTTGGATTTGACGGTTCTACCACCTTTGGTTTCAGGTCTAGAAATTCATATAAGTTGGCAAGAAATAGGTTGTCTTCATATAATCCAGACAAACCACCCAAGAGACTTTTCAGATCATTTTGTCCCCGTTGTAATGCTTGGTAATAGAGGACTAAATCACCAAAACGGATAGTGCCTTGCATAGTTTGATAAATAATAAAACCATAGGCAGCAAAAACTAAAGTTGTTGCCGTTGCTTGAGCGCCAAGATTAGCCACAGATTGTCTTTTGATCATGGCTATGTTTTCTTGGTATATTTGCCGACGCAAGCGCAAATACCACTGACTAAAGAAAGATCCCAAATCAAACAAGCGAATTTCTTTAGCGTGTTGCTCGGTAGTCAGTATCCGACTCAAGTACCCTGCTTGGCGTTCCTGGGCTGTCTTTTGGCGCTGCCAATGATACATGATGCCGGAGTATTTCACCCGCACTACCAGGGCCGGAATCGCAGCAACAAATAAGATAGCTCCTATTCCCCAATGCAATGACAGTAGCAACCCCAGCATCGCTATCAAAGAGATACCACTCAAACCAAGCCATCCCAATCGATGTAGTATTTGCCCTGGGCGAGAAGGAGCTTCTTTTTGCGCTCGCTGCAAGGCATCATAATATTCAGAGTTTTCGTAATATTCTAGGTCTACCTCTATTGATTTGGCATGGAGGACGTTTTGCATATAATCGGTGAGTCGCTGAGATTGGGAGGCATACACAAGTTCAGTCAGGGAAGAACATACGGTAGTCACTAAGGTAATAGCAGCAAAGAAGCCAAGCAAAAGTAATACTCGACTAAAGGCTGCTCCTTTGTCGGCAAGATTTACACTGGCGGCGACTGTATCTACGATGAGTTTGGTGAGGTAGAGAGAAAATAGAGGTAATAAACCTTGAATCCATAAAAGTGCAACGAAAGCAATAGTCAAACGAGGACTACTGTTCCAAACTAAGCGCAAGGCAGGCAGAATGCGTAAGCTTTGCTGGATTTTATATCTTAAGGTTTTGCCTGCTTTCATGTTTTAAATACACCCTTTTGTAAAAGATGCCATTTGGCTAAAATGAGAAAGGTCTGCAACATTGCCAATTACAACCTGTCCCTGATTTTCTAACCACGCATGAGCCTTTAACTCTCCTGCTTCACTTTTGGCAACACCAATGCAGAGATTAGATGTATAACCGTGGCGACTCATGAATACTTGGCCAGTCAGGGCACGCGCTAAACACTTAACACCGCCAGGCATATAATGACTGCTAACTTCCACAGCCCAAACAATTTTATCAATGGAAATGTGGTATTTTTCTCGGAATTTGGGTTTAGTATGATTAAGGTTTGATAGAAGTTGCTGCACGGTTTTAAATGGCAGCAACCATAAACCGATTCTGACTAAAACTAATAGCATAAACGTATTAATTAAAAGTTTTTTTGTTTGATAATCTAATACAATAAATTTTAATGATTTTTTCATTTTTTATAGAAGGCAATTGCTGATTTTAATATGATTGATAACAAGTTATATTATAAATATTAAGTTGCAAATTAAGGATGAGCTAGGGGTAACATTTGCTTTTAATGCTTGAGAAAAAGCCCTCACTACGTCTTTAACATAAATAAATTTTGTAAGATGAGAGCCAATAAATCCGGCTTTGCCAGTCACAAGAAAAATCATGATCTTAAATTTGCTTGGTAGATTATAGATAATTGCAATTCTTCATAATTGGCAGTTTCACCCCGCACTTCTCGGTAACGTTGCAAAACTCCACGGGCTTTGTCAATTTGATTATTTTGAATATAGAGATGGGCAAGTGTAAGGTAGAAATCATAAAAACAGGAATCGAGAAAATGAGCAGGAATTTTTATAAATTCTGGATTGCGCTCAATGACTTTTTCTTTAACTCGCAGGTAGCTAACTAGAAATATTTCTTGATTTTGAGAAAGACTATTTGATGAGTTGCGATAACGTGCTAAAGGCTCATTTAAAAAATAAATCGGAAATTTTTCAATCAGCCGTAACCATAAATCATAATCTTCACACGACCTCAGAGTCTCATCAAATAATCCCACTTGATTCAAACAGTCCCGACGCACAATAACCGTCAAAACTGGAATGTAATTCTCTTGGAAAAGAGTCCATAATACCTGAATACGAGGAGTAGGAAATACTGTATTATACGAATCTCGAAACAAACCTTTTTTGTCAGAAAAAAAGAATGAATCTGAATAGATTAAACCAAGATGTGGATTTGCTTCCAAGATAGGAATTTGTTTTTCTAACTTCTGAGGTTCCCAGAGGTCATCGTCATCTAAAAAGGCGATATACTTGCCTTGAGCAGAGTGAATGCCAGTATTACGAGCCGCAGAAAGTCCTTGATTGGTTTGATGAATCGTGGTGATGCGATCGCGATCGCTAAATTGAGCCAGCACTTGTGGAGTGTTATCCTGAGAACCATCGTTGATGACAATAATTTCATAGTCTTCGTAGGTTTGAGCCAGAACGCTGTTAATTGCCTGACTGACAAGATGGCCACGCTGGTAAGTAGGAATAATAACACTGACGGCTGGCTTAAAAACTTGCATATTTAAAAATTTGCTTAGTAAATATAGGCAGATATTCAAATTACTGGTGTTGCTAAACCAAAGTATGAATCAGGCGTAAGTTTTCTAAAATAACATCATAAATTTGCCCCAAACTTTCCAAATTATCAGGAAGTAATAACTCCCGCACAGGAACAGTCTTTGCCAACTGACCTAATTCTTGAAACTCCTGTCTACACTGTTGAGAAGTGAGGAAAGCACGCCCATAGGAATTGAACATTAGATGCTTCATTGCTTCAGGCAGAGAAAGAGAGTTAATTATAGGTGCTGTGAGGTTTGAGTCACGTTCTCCTAATATGTACACAGCAAGTAGTGGCAAAGCTTGGGATTGAAACTGCCACTGTTCTCTATCTTTTATTTGCAAATCTAAGAAACGTTTATCTAGACTAGTTGATACTAGTGATAAATCTTCTATTGAGCCGTGAATGGCATTTACAGAATTAGGCCACAGGCGTAGACGAGGATAAGCAGACTGTGCCCAAAACCTTTTTTCATCAAGAATAAGTGCGGCAATATCATCTGCCAATACGGAGAATCCACGGCTAGCCAACGCCGCTGCTGTGGTTGATTTCCCCGCCCCTGATTGTCCCAAAATGGCAACGGCGCTGCCATCAACCGCAACCACGCTGGCATGAAGACAAGTCACTCCCCGCAGCCTTAACAGATGACCAAGTACACAACCCAACAGCAAAGATACCGCATCTGTAAATAGTGCATCTTTAGACCAAAAACCCCAAACTTGACTACCATCAGGATTCAAGATGAATTCCAAGCAATCAACCCCATCGAAAGATCGTATCCTCCAGTAAGTACCGTCATCTTGGTGCGTCGTCCATAGGTGAAAGCCTGTTTTTTGATACCACTCAAGCGGTACATTCCAAAAAGTTTGTTCAAGTAACGGTAGTTGACTTGGTTGTTCACCAACTAGGTCAATAGCAACATCTATAGATGCAGAACTATTAATAGTAGCTAACCCTGGAAGCAATCGATTAATAGATAGGTTGAGTCCATAAAATTGATAGTAATAATTATTGTTTTTATTCGACATTTGTGTTAATTTTTTTCAAACTCAAATTCATTGGATTCCCGACTTTTTAAATAAGTCGGGAATTTTTGAAAATTAAAACTTACACATTTTTCCTCCAATGGAAGAAAAAAGAAGGTAGAAAATGTATTTTATTCCGGAATAGTGGTGTCGAATATAGGTACATTTGTAGTACCAAAACCACCACTACCACCGACTTGTTGTGTCAAACCAGATATTTTTCCGTGAGCTTTTAATTCTGGCTCAGAATAGTTCTTTTTTGCGTTTTCAGATTGAGACATTTGAGTAACCCTTATTTTTTGTGTTTTCCTGATTTGGAATTATTCAAAAGCAATTCAAAATTAATTACTTCTGGCTTTTCTAATTAGAATTAGAATGGTGAATCAAAAAGGACTAGTAGCTGTTGGTTCGTCGGTGGGTATGAATACAGCTGTAGTACCAAAACCACCGCTACCACCGACTTGTTGTGTCAAACCAGATATTTTTCCGTGAGCTTTCAATTCTGGCTCAGAATAGTTCTTTTTCATATTTTCAGATTGAGACATTTGAGTAACCCTTGTTTTTTTATGTTTTCCCGATTTGGGATTATTCAGATTATGAATATAATACAATTCTCATGTTGTTATTTTTATAAAGTTTGTGTACAATGCTTGATATTTTTGCTTATTAAGAATTGCAAATAAAAGACTAATTTTTGTATATTTTTAACTAATAAAAGTTATTTACAAAAATAATAATTAATAATGTTCGGTTAACGCTAAACACTACTACTTGTATAGGTTGGATTGAGGATAATCTACAAGAATGCTAGGCGAACTGCTAGAGTAACCCAACATCCTCCAGATTGTGTCTGGTTGCATTATCACTTAACTAACCTACTTTTCTACTTAAGTGAAGCGTATTGTCATATAAATATAACTTCATGTTAAACACCTCCTAGAAGATCATTATTTCTTGAATTTTATGGTTAGTTATTTCGTCATTTATATTTATAGTAAGACGTAATCAAACTTAATTATGGAAAATTTAGGCAGAGATTAGCTTAGTAGTAGATGCTAAATCTTTATATATTTGAAATAGTCGCTTTTGTAAATTCGCCTCATCATATTGTTCGACGATCGCTTGCCGTGCTTTTGCAAGATGTGATTCTCGTTCTTGGGGAGGCTGATTGACAACTTTAATCATGGCCTTTGCTAGAGCTTCTGGATTTGTAGGTTCTACTAAAGTACAAAATTCTTCAATAAAAGTACCCCGATAAGCTAATAAATTACAAGTAATCACTGGGCGTTCGCAGGCAACCGCTTCAATGAGTGTGGAAGGAAAGGCATCATTGGTAGGATAATTGATAATTACATCTGCTAAGTTGTAGCCTGTGGGCATAAAACTATAAGGTAGGGCGGGCATCCAGCGCAGATTATCTAATAACCCAAGTTGTTGAGCTTGTTTGCTGATGCTTTCGTAAATAACTACTGCTTCTTCCCCACCGGCACGCCCTAGCTTTGAAAAGACGAGTACCGTTGGTTTGGTGAATTGGGGAAAAGCCTGTGCATAGGCTGTAAATATCTGCTCGTGGTTATATACTTTAGACCAACCACGGGGCGAAAGCAGAATTGTGGCTTCTTCATCAATCTTCAAGATTTCCCGTCGCCATTTTGGTAAATCTTTTGTGACTCCAGAGCGAAAATGTTTAGGGTTTGTCCCTAGAGGAATTAATTCTACCCGTTGTTCAGGGTTCAGTAGTGCTTTGGATTTTTCTATCAAATTGGGTGTTTCTACAATCAGCACACCTGTATTCTTAAATACTTGGCTAACCCTATCTTTATGCTTGCTGGATTCCTTTTCTGGTTGTAGCAAATGATTTAAAAAGCCCCAAGCAGAGACAACAAGAGGTTTAAGATTTGCTAAGGTACAACAGTAGGCGTGCCAGCCAATGGCATGGACATGGATGATATCAGGTTGGAATTGATGGACAAGTTGACGTAACGGCTCTACCATTTCCTCTGCCATTTGGTCTTCATAAGGATAGGTATTAGTATATTTTTCTGCATAGTTTCGCCAAACAGTGGGGAAATAGCGGTAGTTTTTAGGAGGTTCGGTTTCATAGGGGTCTGCATCACCTAGTAGCCAAACTTCATAACCTGCTTTGACTGCCCAATCTAAGGGTCGTGTCAAGGCAATGCCTCCAGCACCAATCATTAGTATACGCATGATTTGATTATTTGCTTTAAGTTAAGAATCTGTAATTTCCACGAGTCCAGCTTTGACTAGGTTCTCAATAAATTTGAGTAAGTCTTGTTTTAATTTCTCTGACTCGACATCATACTCTTTTAGCAAGGTGTCGTAAGCTGTTTGAATTGAATCTGATTCAATTAGCGTAAAGAACATTTTTGTCCCAACTTCGTTTTGACTAAAATATTCTTCACTTTGGAGATTTAATAAAACAGACTCTCCTGCTAAATCTTGAGTGAGAACGGTGGAAGATAAAGATACTTTTTGATTTGAAACTATTTGGGTTGTCATTTTTTAGCAAAAGTAATAGTTATTGTTGATAATAAACTTTGTTGTTATTTTCCAATTTTTTTAAGGCTTTGATTTTGCTCTTAATTTCGTTAAGTTCTATTTGCAAAGCCTAAATTTCCTCTTGAAAATAAGCCTGCATTTCAGCTCTATGATCTTGAAGAAGTCCTCTAATGAAAACTCCCAAAATATCTCGAATTGGTCGCCAAAATCCTTGCCAGCGTTGTTGGTCTTCTAATAGCAAAGTAATATAAGTATCAAAGCTATGGAGGAAAGGAATAACGCCCAGAAATCCTAAAGCACAGCCAAAATCAAGAGAAACACTTTGAGAACTTAAACAAATTATCCCATGTGCTTCCCCAAATGAAACACAGTTCCCTAGATAAAGTTCCCCAATTCTTAGACCATTAGCCGCAAATATATTTAAAGGGAATGGAGCAGGTAACTGATAAGCGTTTCCGCTTTTCTTAGTGCCATTCGCCCTGAAGCTAAACCTAACAGCTACTACGACGGAGAACTTGACGCGGCAATCGCCCTGCCTCCAAAGTTTCACGAGGGCGACTACTGGCGCGGATATCTAGCCAAAGTCAACCAGACAGGTAACACACCGTTCTAATGAGCAAAGGGAGGGTCAAACCTCAATACTTTTCGGTTAAGAATTAAGCAGTATTAATATAAGCTCCTTGTCTATCCTTTTTGTTCCATTGCTGACGGGTACTTCACTCAATACTGCCAGATGTACAGCTTGCCCATTAATGCTTTAGTGTTAGCATCGATTACTAGACAATCGCGCGAAAGTTAAGGTTTTTTTGAGACTTTTGCACCTTGACTCAAGATAGCCTTTAGGAAAAAATATGACACTTGCAAAAGTCACAGGAGACAAAAACATGAGCAGTTTGGGTAAAAAAAGAATTGACGCTGTTTTAACGATCGCGGCTTTCTCTGTTGGTGGCGCTGTTGCCTCTGCTGTGCCAACCCCAGGCGGTGAAATTCCCAAGCAGCTGCTGTTTACTGCTTCTGACATCATCATGTATACCAAGATTTGGAAAATCTATTTTGAGGAAGACTTATCTAGCAAGGGACTTATGCAAATCCTCGTCGAGTTAGGTTTTGTGACGGTTGCAGCGACGGGGATAGCTTATGTATGCAGTAAAGCAAATACTGCTATCTTGAAAGAACTGATGAACTGGACAGGGCCATTAGGATGGGTGGCAATAGCTGCTATTTCTAGTTCCATAGGTGGTTTATTTGCTCTTAGTTGGTTACTTTATTGCGATCGCCTCTATTCTGATAAAAATCCCCAACCTGTTTAATTTTAGGCTTTTGTCTGACAATTAAACACAAAAAAGGTTTATTACCCTACTCCCCACTCCCTTTTCCCTAAAATTGGGTACGTGTAAGCCAAAACCGAGAACCATCGCCATCCGAGGCAATTATGGACAGTCAATTGGTTGAGACGGCAACAATGCGGCACAATCTAGCGGCGGCGATGATCAAGTCAAATATATCTGGAGGTGGTAACTATAATTCAAACCCTACCCAAGTTAGCAACCTTTGAACAATTTATCGAGTGGTATCCCTCGAACGGGGTGCGATATGAGCTACATAAAGGAGTTATTGTCGAAATGCCACCCCCGACTGGTGAACACGAAAATGTTGTTGGATTTTTGGCAGCACAGATCACCTTTGGGTTTTTACAAATGGGACTTCCGTTTCGCATTCCCAAAACTGCCTTTATCAAAATTGAGAGCAATAACTCAACCTATTCTCCCGACATTTTGGTATTAAATCATGACAATCTCGTGAATGAACCTCTGTGGAGCAAACAATCGACTGTTATTCAAGCTGTATCTGTACCATTCGTAATTGAGGTAGTTAGTACCAACTGGCGAGACGACTACTACGATAAGTTCAGGGATTACGAAGAAATGGGAATTCCTGAGTATTGGATTGTGGACTATGCTGCGCTCGGTGGCAAAAGATTTACTGGTAATCCTAAACAACAAACCATTACCATTTGTCAACTAGTTGAGGGAGATTATCAAATGAGTGTGTTCAGGGGAGATGATGTTATTGTATCGCCTTTATTTGCCCAACTCAAATTGACAGCACAACAAATTTTTGATTCTGCTTTTTGATTAAACTCAGCTGAGCTGAGTTTAATCAAAAACAAGATTTAATTGTTTTTTATTGCGATCGCCTTTATTCGTTCCCTGTTCCCTGTTATAAAACTCACTGCGAGGATTTTTTGAATTTTTCATGTTCATCCTGAGTCACCCGGTAGACCTCTTTGTCTATCATATGGATTTCATACTCTCCTTCTCTTCCAGGGAAAAATAAAAATCCAGGCTGTTCTTCTACCACTTCTACTATTTCAGAAACTGCATCAGGATTTATCTCAACATGAACGCCTTCTGTGGTTTTCAATTCTACAGGTTTCATACTAACCTCTTAGCATCGTCAACAAATTTTGCGATAGGAATCCTATTTGATTGTTGAAAAAAATTACTACATCCCAAAAAGGCTTATTCCCTACTCCCCACTACGCCACTTGACGGCAGTTGGGAAGACCCCAATACCGCACTGGCTCCTCTACTCCCGCCTACGCAAATCAGTTCAAAAATCAAAGCGGACTGCTATATGTAGATGCTAGTATAGTTATAACTTACTTACTAAAACTAGCAAAAATACTTAATTATTAAGCGACCGTGCTTGCTTCATCAGTAGCACGAAAATTGGTTAGTTTACAGGCGATCGCTGTAGAATTAAAGAAAGGGTGTTCTAGGTCTAATAATCAAAAGCTAGTCCTATAAAGTATCCTAAACTCTAGATAGTTGCAGTTGTGATGCGAATGACTGAGCAAGATAATGCTGACTCGCCATTAAGTGATTCTCAGCAGTTCAGTGAAATTCCTGAGAGTGAGACTACCCAGTCGATTAAGGGTTCTCGGAAGAATCGCATTGCTAGCGTCTGGAACAAAACAACATCACGTTTAATGCAGTTCCTACCAACAGAACAATTAGCACAGACAGTTGTAGGATGGTTTAGCGTTAGCGAAACTCAGGTTGCCGAGATTTTAGAGAAAGTCCGGGCGGAACTGCCAACCACTGAAGCCCTGTTAATTGGTAAGCCGCAAACTGGCAAAAGTTCAATTGTGCGGGGACTGACAGGGGTTTGTGCTGAAATTGTCGGACAAGGATTTCGGCCGCATACACAACACACCCAGCGCTATGCTTATCCTTCTGGTGATTTACCATTGCTGATTTTTACAGATACGGTGGGGTTGGGAGATGTTCACCAAGATACTCAAGCAATTATTCAGGAATTAATCGGAGATTTACAACAGTCGAGTCGCCAAGCTAGGGTTTTAATTTTGACTGTCAAAATCAATGATTTTGCGATCGCCACTCTACAACAGATTGCTCAACAACTACGTCAAAAATATCCTGATATTCCTTGTCTATTAGCAGTTACCTGCTTGCACGAAGTTTATCCTCCCGAAATTGTTGATCATCCTGCCTATCCGCCAGATTATGAGGAAGTAAATCGCGCCTTCGCTGCAATTAAAGAAAACTTTGCTGAACTTTGCGATCGCTCCGTCCTCATCGACTTTACCCTAGAAGAAGACGGCTACAATCCGGTATTTTATGGTTTGGAAGCATTAAGGGATGCTTTAGCCGAATTACTTCCAGAAGCAGAAGCCCAAACAATTTATCAACTATTAGATGAACAAGCCGGTGAGCAACTAGGCAACCTTTACCGCGATGCCGGACGCCGCTACATTTTACCATTTGCAATTATGGCAGCGGCTCTGGCAGCTGTACCATTGCCATTTGCTACTATGCCTGTGCTAACTGCATTGCAAGTATCAATGGTTGGACTACTGGGACGACTGTATGGACAGATGCTGACTCCATCCCAAGCCGGGGGCGTTGTGAGTGCCATCGCTGGCGGCTTTTTAGCCCAGGCAATAGCACGGGAGTTAATTAAATTTTTACCAGGTTTTGGGAGTGCGATCGCCGCTTCTTGGGCAGCAGCTTATACTTGGTCTTTAGGAGAAACAGCCTGCGTTTACTTCGGTGATTTAATGGGAGGCAAAAAACCCGATCCTCAGAAAATTCAATCTGTGATGCGAGAAGCGTTTCAAGCAGCACAAGAAAGGTTTAAATAATTCGTAATGACGCGACGCTCCTGTGTCGCTCTAAGCGAAGCTATGCCGCAGGCTTTACGCTAACGCTATCGATGACTTGCTACCGCTACGAAGCGCGTAATTCGTAAATTAAGAGAAAATTTGCTAAAAATCCAGATTTCTGTGTTAATATAAAAACCCCTGGTAGTTAGCCAGGGGAGATGCAAGTCAGTACTTTTCGCATGGAATGTATCCCACTTCAATACCATAGCAATACTCTAATTTGTGTATCTGCCATTTTGCCAAACAAAAAAGCCCTCGGTTTGCTACCGAGGGTTAATTTTTTCTGGAATAGCGGTAATCTACAAGGTTATTATTCCCAAATAAATTCTACATATAGCAGTTCCCAATCGCACGAGTTACAGTCTAGCCCCTACCCTAAACGCCCCTAACCTCAACGAAATGTACCTCACTCAAACGAGAAACGCTATATTTCATATCATGTCCGGCTAATCGCTTATCATAAAAATTTCTCCCTTGTCTCCCTTCGGGTGACGCTCGCAAGCTCGCTCTAAGCGAAGCTATGCCGCAGGCTTTACGCTGCGCTAACGCAGTCGCCTGCGGAGGGAAACCCTCCTTTACTCGCTGTCTCACCGCGTCTCCCTATCTCTGCGTCAGCCAAATCATAAGTCTTTAAACGTACATGATATCATGGGTGAGGTTTGCCAATTCCCTAAATCTGCAATGCTTTGAACCATCTATTTAATACTGTGCTGATGGTTTGTTTAATCTGATGTTTGCGGTTCCACTTCTGGAAGGCAATTTCGTACTCTTCACCTTGAGTTTGAGAAGTATTCCAAACATCAAGCCCGATCGCTAGTCCACAGAATAATAGAATATACAGTGACCAAGAAAGGCCACCAGTGCTGATGAGGTTGATCAGAACCAAAAAACCATTGATTATGGTGTAATTGCCCAAACGCTTTTTAAATTTGTTGATGCGGTAAGCGTCAAAAGCTTTTCGCCGTTGTACTTGGCTTTGTTGTGCCAGCCAATCGCGTTCTGCTAGTTTTAAAGACTCTGGTGAAATTTCCAACTCAGCCGCAATTTCTACAAGCTGTTCATAAGAAAATTCTGTATCCTTGTCATCAACTTGACGAGCGATCGCTAATTGTAGAATTTGCTGTATATCTTCTTGGCTATAAAAACGGATGCTTTGAGGTTCAGAGGTTGTCATAATTTTGGGAGTGGGGAGTGGGGAATTGGGAAGTCGAATACTGAGCGAAGTGGAAGTATGAGAAATTGGTAAGAAGTTTTTTGCCCTGTTTTATCAAACTGATTAGCAGTGCTATTCGATCATTTCTACATTAACAAATCTCATTAATGCTGTAGGTCAGGATTGCCGAACTACAAGAACACTACTCCCTATTCCCTACTCCCCACTCCCCACTCCTGCAAGTTGGGCAAAAGGCGTAAATATCTTGAATCACCTGTACCCAACCATTGGCAACAGATTCGAGGATGCGATCGCCTTTTTCTTTACTGGCGGTTGTCGGGTCGCCGATTACACCACTTTTACTAATATCTCGCGTTACCCAAGCTATAGGTAGCTTACCTTCCCAACTCAGTAATTGACTTTCTGGATGTTCTGGTGGATACTCAGCTACGGCTTGCTCTAGTTTGACTTGGTTTGGCAAAATCGACAGCATAATACTAGTTTCTGCATCTCCGGCGTGCATTCCTAGCTCTGCCTCTTTTGGTGTTAATAAATCTTTAGCAATATGAGGCACGCGCCAAGTGAATAGCGGAAATACCAAAAAATCATCATATTGGACGTGTAAATCTCGTGCTGCCATTTGCATGACTTGGGGTTGTCCACCGTGGGAGTTCATCAACACTAATTTCCTGAACCCAGCACGATAAATACTTTCTCCCACCTCCATAATAATTGCCGTAAGAGTTGCTGTACTCAAAGTAATCGTCCCTGGAAAGTGCCAGTGTTCGTTAGATTTGCCATAATAAAGAGCTGGTAAGGCATAAGCGGGAATCCTGGCGTCCAGCTTTTGCAATGCTTTTCCTAATACCCCCATACCAATTGCAGCATCTACAATCAACGGCAAATGGGGGCCATGTTGTTCAATTGCCCCTACTGGTTGGATGATTACCACATTTTCCTTATCTGGCATTGCCTGGATATCTGTCCAGGTGAGGTAAGGGAAAAAACGTTCTGGGGGAATAAAGTTGTGCATAAGCAATTCCAAATGAAGAAATACAACACCGATTCCTGAATGAATACGAAATACAGCACATTTTATCTGAATGAAGTACACAAGGGCGGGCAGGATGCCCACCCCACAAGATTTATCATATTAAGATGTGTACTTCATTTACTTGCAAAGTGCTGTAAATAAGCTAAAAAACATCTAAATTACATAATCAAATTAAATAAAACTCTTGTGGGGTGGGCATCTTGCCCGCCCTAATTATGCAAGTTATATGTGGAACAGCTTATGCAAAATCTTGTTCTTATAATCTTAGCGGGGTTAAAATCACTATCCCGTGACGATGTTAAGACTCTCGACGCATCAGGATATTAACAGATACAACCGCATTAAATAGCGGAGTAAGTAAGCAGTTAAAAGGACACAACTCAATGGTTGAAGAAAATGGATCGATTCGCACCCTATCAGTTGATATTGGTGGTAGTGGTGTAAAAGCTATTGTCTTGGATGTGATGGGGAACCCGATTACACAAAGAGGGCGTTTAGAAACACCCCAACCTGCCACACCCGAAGTTGTGATCAACGCCATTGTACTGTTGGCGGCTGCTCAAGGCGAGTTTCATCGGGTTTCAGTCGGTTTTCCTGGTGTTGTGCGGCGTGGAGTTACAGAAACGGCTGTAAATCTACATCCAACTTGGATTGGGTTTGATTTAGCTACAGGATTATCTCAGCATCTAAATAAACCAGTGCGTGTAATTAATGATGCTGACATGCAGGGATTAGGAGCGATCGCAGGTAAAGGTGTAGAATTAGTAGTTACACTGGGTACAGGTTTCGGTTCAGCATTATTTGTAGATGGTAAATTAGTGCCGAATATGGAAATGGGTCATCATCCGTTTCGCAAAGACGAGACTTACGAACAACAATTAGGGCGTGCAGCCTTAGAAAAAATTGGCGCTAAGAAATGGAATCGGCGTTTAGAAAGAGCGATCGCCACTCTAGAACATCTATTCAACTACGATTATTTATATATAGGCGGTGGTGAAGCTGTCAAAGTAGATTTGCGACTACCATTAAACGTCAAACTCATTCCCAATATCACCGGTTTGTTAGGCGGTATTGCCTTGTGGCGAGATTGAAAGAGTGGGGAGTGGGGAGTGGGGAGATGAGGGAGAATTACAAATTTTTGACTTTTGAAAAATGACCATGCGATAAATCACATAGCAATAGCATAAAAATATGATACATTTTCTATTTAAAGAATTACCCAAAGTCTATTTTTAAGCTATGACCCCATGTGATAAACCACACAAAAGTAGTATAAAAATATCTCTTTCCCCATTCTCTACTCCCCACTCCCTACTCCCCATCGAGAATAAATGATTAAGTTTTCTGGTGAACTTTCAATATTGTTGGGTGCAGCCATTGTAGTAGTACAGCCGCAAATTGTAGCGGCGCTAACACCAGCAGAAGTAAACGCTATTGCTCAAGCAATTACAGTCCGCATTGATGGCTCAAATACTGGTTCTGGAGTCATTATTGGGCGTCAAGGTAACGATTATACTGTCATTACTAACTGGCATGTATTGAGAGAAAAAGGCACTTATACAATCCAAAAACCCGACGGAACAACAGAAGCAATTAAATATAACTTAGTAAAACAATTGCCAGGTGTAGATTTAGCAGTATTACAGTTTAATAGTAATCAAAATTATCAAGTTGCCGAACCCGGAAATTCCGATCAAATTACTGGCGGTAGAACTATTCATGTGGCTGGTTGGGCCGATCCTGGACCTGTAATTGTTGAGCGGAGTTTTCAATTTCTCACCGGGCAAATTTCTGGGCGTGTGCCAAAACCAAAAGATGGTTATGCCTTGGTTTACACTGTTAATGCTTTGCCAGGAATGAGCGGTGGCCCCATACTTGATGAGCAAGGTAAGTTAGTAGGAATACATGGACTTGCTGAAGTAGATCAACGCACTGGAAATGTCAGTTTAGTGTTAGGAATTCCCATTAAAACTTATTTAAATATGGCCTCCGCTGCCACGCCTCCCAACACAACATTAGCATCTACTAACTCTCAATTAAGTAATTTTCAAGCTTATATTGATCGAGCAAGAGAACGTATTGATAAGGGAGATGAGCAAGGAGCAAAAGAGGATTTTCAGCAAGCTCAAAAACTAGATACCATTCAGGCTGAAAAAGAGGGCTTGTCGCTTGCACAAGAAGCGGCACAGCTAGCACAGTTTCAACAAAACGATCTGGCTTTACCTAGAGCGAAGATAGCAACTTATCTAGTTCCAAACAATGATAAGGTGTGGTTGCTATTAGGTGGATTGTATTTACAAACTAGAAAGTACGATCAAGCTCTTATTGCATTGAATAAAGCAAAATTTCTTAAGCCTGATAATGCGGATGTATTATTTGCTATCGGTTCAACTTACTTCCAAACAAAGCTATATCGAGAAGCAGAGGATTATTATAAAGCAGGTTTAAAAATAAAACCTACTGATACCAACGGGTTATTTGATTTAGGTAATACATACTGGATACAAAGTAAATCGACAGATGCGATCGCCTATTATCAAAAAGTACTAAGTCAAGATGCTAAATTCTGGCCTGCTATTAACAATATTGGTTTAATTAAATACGAACGAGGCGATATCGAAGGGGCAATTAGGCAATGGCGGAGTGCTATTGCAGTTGATGAAAAAGCCGCAGAACCTTTACTTGCTTTAGCAGTAGCCCTATATAGTAAAAATGAGCAGTCACTAGGTTTAACATTAGGAAAACAGGCAATTACTATCGATAAACGTTATGGTGATATAGAATTTCTTAAAGAAAATCTCTGGGGCGATCGCTTGCTTGCAAATACTAAAAAATTCCTCCAAATATTAGGAACGAAGTAATAAATAAACTAGTTTATCAAGCAAAGCTGATGTTCGACAGAACGACAGAACGACAGGGATTATAAATCCCTGTCTCATAGCAAAAGTTCATTAAAAATGAACTAAATAATTATGGTAAATGGCAATGAGAGAACTAACTATTGGAATTCCGGTATTTTTAATTGGGACTGCAATTATTGTTGTACAATCTCAAATTGCTATAGGATTAACAGCAACTGAAATTAGTGCGATCGCTACAGAAATTACAGTAAGAATTGATGGTGAAAATACTGGGACTGGAATCATAATTGAGCGTCAAGGTAACACTTATAAAGTTGTGACTAACGCTCATGTTGTGTCAAAACAAGGAAGTTACACACTCCAAACAAATGATGGTCAAACCTATGCAATTGACTATAGCCAAGTTCGGCAGTTTTGTCCGTGGTAACTAGCCCAGATAGCGAGACTTTAGTTAGTGGTAGTGGCGACAGCACTATCAAAATATGGAATTTATCAACTGGTGAACTAATACGTACTTTATTGCACACAAAATAAAGCTGATTTCAAACTTTTCAGGTAATAGGTGCTAATTGCTGAATTTGATTTGGGGTTAATTGTTGTACATTATTTAACACTAATGCTGCACCTGCTGCTATTAGTGTTTGACTATAAGCCTCAGCACGCGCTGCTGTTTCTTGCACATGTGGCGGCAATACTCCAATACCAATCCAAGTATGAGCAGGATCTAACTGTCGTGCTTTCTCCACTGTATACATATCGGCTACGGTATCGCCTACATATAATACTGTCGATGTTTTCTCAAGCCCATTTTCTAACAAATCAACAGTGGCTAAAAGTCCGGTAGGATCTGGTTTACCTGGTGCATCTTCCATCGCAATCAACACAGGGGACTGTAAACCAATACGTTTTTCCAAAACATAGTTAGCAGAGGCACGAGTTGCACCACTAAAAAATCCCCAAGCAATCCCCGCTTGTGTAAGTTGTTCTAAGTAATCTAGTTGTAATAATAAAGGTTCATGACAAATATAGCCCGTCATTCTATCTGGTTCTGGGCCTCGGTAACGGGATTGAAAAAATGCCACAATTTGGTTGTAGTCGAGTTGCAGTTGTTCGCGTGTCTGTCCTTGAGTGGCAAAATAACGATAAATTAATTCTTGTGACGCTTCCCAATCGTTATTCCAGACGCCCTCAGACTTCAGTTGGTCGATATCTAGTGGTGTTGGACGATACGCTTGAGTAGTAAAATACTCTACAGTATCCGCGATCGCTCGACGATAAGAGCCACTAACATCGCGGATAACGCCATCAATATCAAAAACTGCGATCGCTCTTATTTGTTCAGTCATAGAATCAACGCAAATTAAGTTATTTCTCCATCATCCCTCTTTTAGGCAGTGAGCTTGTGGTTGATTCTACCAAAAACCATCCCAGCGCCAAGTTGCGCTCAAAACTATTCCCCACACTTCGATTACTTCGACTACGCTCAGTGCAAGTTCCCCACTCCCCACTCCCCACTCCCCATTCCCTCTTTTTGTAATTTGGTAAGGTATTGCGTTAAAATAAGCGATCGCTATCTCAGTTAAGTAATACCCGGAAAATCCCCGGAGGTGTGTTTGTCCAAGTTTATTTTAAAAATTCTTTGGCTAGACGAGAACGTCGCTTTAGCCGTTGATCAAGTTGTCGGTAAAGGTACAAGTCCTTTGACGAAGTACTTTTTTTGGCCCAGAAATGACGCCTGGGAAGAGTTAAAAAAAGAACTAGAGTCAAAGCACTGGATTAGTGACCTCGACCGCGTTGAGTTGCTCAATAAAGCCACAGAAGTGATTAACTACTGGCAAGAGGAAGGCAGAAACCGTCCGATGGCTGAAGCTCAGCTGAAATTTCCGGAAGTTGCCTTTACAGGTAGCGCATGATACTACACAGTTTTCTCAACTGAACTGAGGACGACTGCTGAAACCTAAAACCAAACCGCCCATGCATAACTTGAAAAAGTTTCTACTAAGTTGTATTGTGGGCGGTTTTTCAATATTTGAAGATTGACTATTCCTCAGTTCAAAAAGATAATAAAAGAAAGTAAGAATATTTGATTTTCTAACTTATGCCTTTACCAGAAAACTCAACCAGTAAAATTGGCAAAAAGGGTGTGGTAGTCATTCCCGCGTATCTTAGACGACGGTTTGGGTTAGAGGAAGGGTCATTAATCATTACTGAAGAGACAGCACAGGGGATTTTAATTCGTCCTGCGGTAGCCCTTCCGATTGAAATCTACACCTCTGAACGTCGAGCAGAGTTTTTACTGTCCAATGCAACTAATGAGGAAGAGTACCAAGCAGCCCGCTCCGAGGTAATTGCAATGGGGCTAAATCCCGATGAAATTCAACACCATAGACCTTAAATACTATGGAGCGGGTTTTTCTTGATGCCAACGTCCTGTTTTCTGCTGCCTATAAAAGTACCCGGCTAAGGCTTCTCTGGAGACTACCGGATGTTCAGCTAATCTCCTCTGCTTATGCTGTTAGGGAAGCAGAGCTAAACCTTGAGCAGATAAGACCAGAAGCCCTCAGTGAGCTTACAGAACTGTTAAAAAAAGTAGAAATCGTCATTACTATCAATTTAGAACCACTTCTGCCATCAATTTCTCTTGTAGAGAAGGATGTTCCGATTCTTCAAGCTGCCATAGGTAGTAAGCTAAAAAACATCTAAATTACATAATCAAATTAAATAAAACTCTTGTGGGGTGGGCATCTTGCCCGCCCTAATTATGCAAGTTATATGTGGAACAGCTTAAAGCAACCCATCTTCTAACCGGAGACATTAAACACTTTGGGAGCCTATTCGGTGTCACAGTTGAAGGAGTATTGATTCTACCTCCAGCTGAATACCTCAAAGGAAAGGAGTAAACTATATTCCAAAAACTCCACCCACAAGGGGTGGAGTTTAGCTCAAACCAGTTTATAACGTTTAACTCAAGAGTTCTCCTGTTTCTTGGAGGGAGTGCAAGCGGCGGTAAATGCCTTCGTGACGCAACAGTTCATCATGACTACCCACTTCCACAATCTTTCCTTGGTCTAGAACCACAATCTTATCGGCTTCCCGGACTGTACTCAGGCGGTGAGCAATGACAATTGTGGTGCGAGTTCCCTGAATTGAGCGCATTGCTAGCTGAATTGAACGCTCAGACTCGTAATCTAAGCTAGAGGTAGCTTCGTCAAAAACTAGTACATCCGGTTCGACTAACAACGCCCTAGCAATTCCTAAACGTTGTCTTTGTCCTCCAGATAATCTCACACCGCGTTCCCCAACGACGGTGTAATAACCTTGGGGTAGGTGTTGCACTACTTCATCAACTCTGGCAATTCTACAAGCTTCTTGAACTTGCTCAAAACTAGCATTTGGTTTGCCATAGGTCAGATTGTCCAACACAGTACCGTTAAAAACGTCTACTTCTTGGTGGACGATCGCCAATCTCCGTCTATACTTACCCACATCTAATGTGCGAATATCTTGACCATCGATTAATATTTGCCCTGTTTGAGGTTCAAAATATCGCAATAGCAATTTGACTAAGGTAGACTTACCAGAACCAGAACGACCTACTAAAGCCACTGTTTGGTATGGCTCAATCAGTAAGTTAATATCTTGCAAAACTGGACGACCTTCATCATACCCAAAACTAACGTGAGATAATTCAATTTTTCCTGTAAATTGATATGGTAATTCTGCTTGATTTTCTTCTAAAAGACCAATTGCATCTTTACCAATTGGTTCTTGGAGAAATTCGTGAAACCGAATCATCGAAGAATAACGACGGGCAAAAACTTCCGCCAAGGTGGTAATAGGTTCTAACTCAGCATATGCCATGCTCGAAAGAGTTAAGGTCATAACAAAATGACCCAAGGAAATTTTACCGTCTACTGTTGCAGCTAGAGTTAAACCCAGAATCATAAACACGCAAAACTGAATTATGGTTCTTTGCCAAGTACCAAGTTTCGTATAACCTTTGTGAATACGATAATTAAGTACCTTGAACTCACGCTCCAAACGGAGATTTTGCCGTTCTAATTCTTTGGCTTCTGTGGCAAATGCTTTGACAGTTTTGATGTTGGTAATCAACTCGGAAGTCCGGCTTTCGGTGTCTTCAGAGTATTTATCTAAATGACTTTCGTAGGAAATTAGCTGTTGTAAATCCTTCAAACTAAAGCTGAGAATAATTGCAAAAGAAATCAGATATAAAAGTGCAATTCGCCATTCAATCACTAAGATAAATACAAAAATTCCCAACACTCGAAATAGTTTGGGAATTAGCTGTCCGGCGATTTCTGGATACGTCCAAGTGTGGTTGGCAATTCCTCTAGCTACTCGTCCGGCAATCCTTCCAGGGTTGTTTTCGTCATAAAATTCCAGTGGCAGGGTTAAAATTTTGGCAATGGCTGTTTTGCTTTTATTTCGACGTGCCCTAAATGATATATCCCAGTGAAACCAATTAGTTAACCAAGGCTGTGTTGGTGCCTTGACTACGGTGACAAGGAAAACTAAACCCAGTAATAAACCTAGAGATAGAGGTTTATTCACTGGATAATTAGTAAGGTTAGCAAAAGTTGCGATCGCTCTTTGCAGAGGTTTGTCCAACGGTTGATTAGACAAAACGTTTAAAATCTGACCAATCGCATAAGGGACAACTAAATCAATAATTTCGTAAATGATCGATGCTGTAATACTGAAAATACTCAACTTCCAGTCAGAACGATAGTAATCGAGTAGATCTCGAAATTTTGCCATGATGCACCTTTCCAAGAGCGCGATCGTTAGCTTGGAACTTATATACTACACGCATACTACAAAATAGTCAACAAACTAATGATGATTTAAGAATTTGCGTCAATTAATCATTAGCGCGTCCCTGCGTCAGCTTCAATTATCCCATTGTTCAGCAATGCTGTTTTCTCTTAATTTCAACGCTCTGCCTAGCGAATGATATATTTCTAACCACAGATAAAATTAACTTCATTCTACAGGTCGATTCAGGCGTTAGCGTTTCGCAAGTAAAAATATAACTGGTGAACGTTGAATGAAGAAATCATCAAGCGCAAAGATTTTTGATAACTCAGGGCTGATTTCCACCTTGATAAATTATAGAATCAATGCGAGAAGATAACGATATTTTCTTCTAATGGTTCAACGATTTTTCGCTCCAAGATGGTGACAAATGAACAATTGAATTAGTTAAATTAACTAGTTCCAAACAGGAGTTCCCCTCTTCAGGATAAAGTTCTGCGTTGTTAATACTGTTATCGAGGATTTGAAATGAAAGTTATTGCATCTGTTTTATCTATCTTACGTCCAGTACGGTTTCTAGTTGTCGCTTTTACCTGTGCCTTACTATTGTTATCGACTGCGTTACCTGCCTCTGCTATCGATAGCTATCAAAGCAAGCCTACAGAAGGTACTACACAATTACTTGAAACTCAGCGCAAAACTGACGAAATTGCTAAGTCTGCACCTCCTGGATTGAAGAAAGTGCAAGAGGAATCTAACAAGGGACTCAACGAGGTTCAAGGTGATGCGGATGTTGACAAAATGAAGCGTCCCGAAAATTCGCAAAGTGCAACTTCAGTGGAAGATAACGTAAAGAATTTGTTAGAAAAAGTGACAGGTAACAAATAATAGAATCAATAGGCTCTTAACCTGTCTGTAAGAATAATGGGTAATTGTGAAAAGGCAATTACCCATTTTAATTTGATAGTTTCAGATAGACCTAATTATTTTAGTTAGATTACCATCTATTATATTTTTACTTGAGGCGTACGATAAAATCTGCCTTTAGTCAACGATTATTTGTGAATCATCTTTCCTTTGATTGATGTTCATTATGTATGAAATCGGAGAAACTGTAAACAAGTTTGCTTAGGAATAAAGAACAATGCGTGCAATAAACATTGGTTTGACAGAAGAACAGCGTCAAGGTGTAATTAATCTGTTGAATCAAGATTTAGCAGATTCCTATCTACTGTTAGTAAAAACTAAGAAGTATCATTGGGATGTTGTCGGCCCTCAATTCCGTACCCTACATCAGTTATGGGAGGAACAATATGAACAGCTGACTGCAAATATTGATGCTTTAGCAGAACGGGTTCGTACTTTAGGTGGGTATCCGGTTGGTACAATGGAGGGATTTCTCAAGATTGCTACCCTCAAAGAACATGCTGGTAAAGTTCCTACAGCAACTGAGATGGTAGCTAATCTAGTAGATAACCACGAGCAGGTTATTCGCAACTTAAGAGAACATGTAGATCAGTCTAGTGAGCAATTCCATGATGAAGGTACTGCTGACTTCTTGACTGGATTGATGGAAGAACATGAAGAAATTGCTTGGATGCTACGCTCATTTATTGAAGGGCAAGCAGTAGAACCAAGTGGCACACAGCCAGCCAAAGAAACTAAAACTCCAGTAGGCGTGTAATCGACAGTGTTGAGTCGAAAGACTTATAGAAGTAGGGGTTTCTAACTCCTGGAGGGAACAGGAAATAGCGCAAAGTATGATCCGAGGAAAACTCGGATCATACTTTGTAAGACGGAAAAACTCTTCCTCCGCAGTCGCTCCACTTGGGGAAACCCCAAGACTGCGCTGCTCGCAGTCGCTCCACTTGGGGAAACCCCAAGTAGAGTAACTGCTATGTGTTCCCTTCTTTGATGAATGACAAAAATATAAGATAATCAGGAGTGTTTAAGTGCCACAAGAATATAAAGCAGAACGTACAATCTCTGCTGTATTTAAAGAACAGAAGCAAGTTGATGATGTAATTCGACGTTTACTAGATAGAGGTGTGCCTAGAGATCACATTTCGGTGATGGGTAGAAACTTCCAGTCAGAAACTCGGATTGCTGGTTTTATTAGTAAAAAAGATGTAATTTTGGGAGGATTGAGAACAGGAGCTGTTTTTGGTTCCTTGTTTGGTTCTTTTCTCAGCTTACTCACAGGTGTGGGTGTATTATTTATTCCCTTTGTTGGCCCAATTGTTGCAGCAGGCCCGATTGGTGCGGTATTACTAGGAGCTGCTAGTGGTGCGATCGCAGGTAGTGCGGGTGCTGGTTTAGTATCGGTTCTCACTACATTAGGGATGCCAGAAGATAAAGCAGCTGTTTACCAAACTCGCTTGCAAGCTGGTGAATTTTTATTAATGGCAGAAGTTCCGAGCGATCGCACCGGAGAATTTCAATTGTTACTAGAAAGTGCGGGTGGTGAAGAAATTCACACCAGCGAAAAAACCTTTGCTCGTCCTTGTCCAGGAATATGCAACAGTCCAGAGGATTTATCTCCTGAAGTTCGCGCTCATCTTTCGCAAGATGCCCAACGTACATTTATTGAGCGCTACAACACTACTTTCAAGGAAAAGAATGACGAGTTTTCAGCTGAACAAGCCGCTTGGGAAGCAGTTCACCAACACTTTGATGAGGATGAAAACGGTGTTTGGTCAAAGGCTAAGGTTAGTGCTTGAGCAAGTCCTGCGATAATTGTCAGTCCGCAAACCTTTTACACCATTTTTCAAAACACGGTGGCATTGTTGAGGGGGTTGTCTATTTCATTTGGCAGTTGCAGTGAGGTGAAATCCATACTATGTAGGCATTATACTCATTTTTCTTCTTTCTTTTTATCGAAAGCGGCTTTGGTAATGGGTAATGGGTAGTAGGCCTATTACCAATGACCAAATTCCTCGCCCACAAGGGGGCGAGGAATTTTAATTAAGTCCCAATACTTAGATCTTGCACCTGCCCAATCTCCCGCCAGAGAATAAATTTTCGCTCTTATTAGGTCAAGTTCACTTAAGTGGACTAAAATCTATGCTTTTTGTGAGATTTAGTCCTCTTGAGAGGACTTTTGCTATTAGCCATAGGTTTCTAACCTATGGCGGTTTTTGGGACTGGTGCAAGATATCAGAATAGGAATAAGAGTGATTCAGGCTCGTTCATGTCTCCAACGAGCCTATTACTAAGCAAGATTCAAGTTGACTTGGACAATGAAATCGTTGTAATCTTTATCACCACCTCCTGTTTTATCTTCAAAGCCAAAGATGTTGTTTCCTAACAGGCGAATATGGTCTACTTTGTCTGAATTAGCACCTAAAAATGGGAAATATACTGCTGGATTGTTTCTGAGATTGTCATCTAAAATTGCTTCTGGTCTACCATTAGCAATAATAAATGGTGCAAAGATGGAACCAGGCTCAAAAGTTCCGGTGTATTTTGCAGTACCTTGGTTGTTGACTGTGAGGTTTATTCCCGCAACACGTCCGCTGACGGCTGCTTCAATATAACCAGTCTGTCCAGGGAGAATATCTGCTTTACCGTCGCCGTTGGTGTCAATGCCGCCATTTTGGTCTGTTATTTGGTAGAAGCTGATATAATTATCATTTTTAGCTTCTCTGTTGATGATAAACTCGGCATTGACTTGTTCGGTGACGTCGCGTAAATCAATTAGTTCTCCTTGTGGTAGGCTTTGGAGACCGATACCCAAAGGTAGGGATTGGTTCGTTGGCTGAATTTTCACAATTAAATCTTTGAAGTCAGGGACTTTGTTACCGGCGGTATCTTCCCAAGCCAGAGAAAATTTATCGTCGCCTAAGTCTTTAACTTGGAGATTTTTGACATCGGCAAAGAGTAAGTTTGAGGTTGGAGTGATGCCAGCTTTGACGGCGTCGGTTGTGCTGTCCTTGACTAAATAGAATCTCAGGTTTTCATTGGGGGAAAATTCTAGCAGGCGTGTCAAGTTAGGGTTAAAACCTTTGGGGGTTTTGGCAATTCCTGAGAAAATTACTTTTGCTCTTTCTAAGGCTGCTTGGGTATAACCTGGTGCATTTGGGGAAATACCGTTGATTTTGCCAGTTGCATCATCAACTTTAAATACTCCCAGTTCATTTACGGATTTAGATTTACTTCTGGTGAGGCTGATTTGCAGTTTTTGTTTCGCCCCGACGCCGAAGATGGTGAAAATATCATCAGCACTCTTGGTTAAACTAGGGGGAGCTACATTCAGCGGCTTTCCGAGTTCGAGGATGATGATTTCGTTGTTATCGATCGCAGGTGGTCTTCCCTGAGAAAATGGATAGTTGTTATCGTTGGCGACGAGAATTGTTTTGGCATCCAATACCAACACATCCTCGATGGTGACGAAGGGGAAGTTAAAGATGGTACTACCATCTTTATTTAAATCGTTGGGGTCTTGAATTGCTAGCAAATCGGCAATTTCTTGCTTGGCCACAAAGCCGTTGGTGTCTATCTTAGATAGGTCAACTTTAAAGATTTTCTTGAACTTGGCACTTTCACCTTGACCACCGTCGCGTTCAATAACTAAATATTCGTTGTCGTTGACGGCGGTAAAGTCACCAATGGCGTTGTTGGGGTTCTCCATCTTGTACAAGCCAAGCAAACCCTGATATTTTTCGGTCGCAACGTCAAATTTGTAGATTCTGAGTGAACCTGCGGGGTCGCCAGTGACAGTACCCTCTAGTAAAGGATATAAGGTTTTCTTATCTGGGCTAATTGCCATGCCCTCAAATCCTTTAGAACCACCGAGGTTTGCTGTTGCTGGTTCACCTGCGAGTTTGTCGCGTACCAAGTCACCTGTACCGGGGAAGTCGGTGAAGTAGGCGTCTACTCCCAAGTTGATGAACTGTGTAAATTCTTTTGTGGGGTCGCCGTTATAATCTGCTGCGAGGTAAAAGTCTTCGTTGCGGAAGGTGTAGGGGTGTACCTGCAAGCCGACATCATGGGCATCTTCTACCAAGGTGGTGGGAGTACCCAAAATTCTATCAGCATCGCTGATTGTACCATCGCCGTTGAGGTCATCTGGTTTACCGTCGCCATCGCGGTCTACTGTCTGGGCGGGAACAATTAAGCGCTTGTTGGGGCCGATGCCAGCGGCGTAGGTGGCGATCGCAGCTAGTTCTGTAGGTTTGGTAAGATCACCGTAGGTGCGGTTGTCACCACTGACGATAAAGTCGTAAGGTCTGTCTGTAGCACCTCCAAATAATTGCACCAGTGGGATGTTAATTCCCGCTTTCGGCATTAACTGCTGTTTCAGTTCCTTGAGATTACCCACCTCAAAGGATTGAATAAATACTCTTTCTGGGTCGGTAAATTCTTTAGCAACTAGGGTTTCAACTAGCTTTTCACCCAGGTTGATGCCTAAATTAGCAAAGTATGTGGGGTGTTTGGTTTCAGGATAGATACCAATTTTACGACCTGTTTCTTTTTCTATCTCATTCACCAAGTCGATGATTTCTTCTAGGGTGGGAACTTTTAGCTTATCGTTGTCGAATTTGGTTCCCCGCAGTGCTGGCAAACGTTCGATAGCGTTGAGGGTTTTGAGTTCTTCTAAGGTCAAGTCTTCGGTAAACCAACCCGTGATAGTGCGACCATCAATAACTTTGGTGGTTTTGCGGTCGGCAAACTCTGGACGTAGGTAAATATCGGTGCTGGTGTCGGTGGTGTTGACTGTGCCGTCGTCGTTGAGAATTGCTAGGGCATTTTCGTGACGGGCTACTAATTTACCGTCTTTGGTGGCGACTAAATCTGGTTCAATAAAATCAGCACCATCAGCGATCGCTAGTTTATACGATACTAGGGTATGTTCTGGGCGGGAACCAGAAGCACCCCTGTGACCAATGACTAACGGTGCTTTGCCGTCAAGGGTATTAAACTCTGTCTGATTTAATACATCTGGATTTTGAGGCGATCGTACAAACTCCCCGGTTAACTGGTCGCGTACTAAATTCCCTGTACCTGGGAAGTCAGTAAAGTAACCGTCCACACCTAGCTGAATGAACTGTTTAAATTCTGCTTCTGGGTTGTTGTTGTAATCTGCTGCTAGGTAACTTGCTTCGTTGCGGAAGGTGTAAGGATGTACTAGCAAGCCTGCCGCATGGGCATCTTTGACTAGCGAGGTTGGTTCGGTGAGGGTTTTATCGGTGTCGTTAACTGTACCATCGCCGTTAACATCATCCGCTGCCCCATCGCCATCTTGGTCTACACCCTTCACAGACACAATCATCCGTTTCCAAGGGCCAATACCATCGGCGTAGGTGGCAATTTCTTCTAAACCTTCAGGTGTTCGCAAATCTGCATAGGTGCGGGTATCGCCATTGACGACGAAATCATAAGGACTCACCTCTTGTAGTGAACCATCGAGGTTGACATCAAAGGCATCGAGTAACTGCACCAATGGGATATCGGTTTTCTCGTTGAGTTCTTTGAGGTTGCTGGTTTCAAAGGACTGAATAAATATGCGACTGGGGTCAGTAAACTTGGTTTTTTCTAGAGTCGCTAACAGGGGTTCTTCCAAAGATAAACCCAGGTCGTCGTGGTAAGTGGGGTGCTTGGTTTCGGGATAGATGCCAATTTTACGACCTGTATCTTTCTCGATTTGCTTAACTAACTCAATGACTTCCTCGAAGGTGGGAATTTCATAGACGCCGTTAAAAATTTGGGTGCGGAAGCTTTGCGGCATAATTGCCCGTAGTGTTTTGATTTCCGCGAGGGTGAAATCGGAGGCGAAGAAGCCTTCCTCAGCCTTGCCATCAACAATTTTGGTCGTCTTGCGGTCGGCAAACTCCAGACGAGTTGCCACATCTGTGGTAGCAATCAAGTTAGGTTCGTGACGAGCAATTAACACGCCGTCTTTGGTAGAAACTAAGTCGGGTTCGATGAAGTCAGCACCTCTGGCAATTGCCAACTTATAGGAACCTAAAGTATGTTCTGGCAACTCCCCACTTGCACCCCGGTGGCCGATGACGATGGGTGATTCACCGTTGAGGGTGTTGAGAGTAGTGACATTAGGTGTGGGGATGGGGGCATCTAGCAGTTTACCTGTGGTGTCGAAGTGGAGTAGGTAAGGGCCAAATTCATCACCAATCCAAATTGTACCATCTTTGGCGATCGCAATTGATTCTACATCAAAATCTGCACCAGTTAACAGGCGTGTTTGGGTATCTTCGTTAACAATTTTGAATGGGACTTTCTTGTCTGGGTCAGATAATTGAATAAAGTCCAACACTTTGACATTGCCATCACCTTTAAATTCCGCACCTCGGAAACTAGGGTCAAGGCGATGAATTCGCAACAAATAATCAGCACTGTTGTCTTTGCTGCCAAAACCGTTGTCAGATAAAAACCAGAAGGAATTATCGTCAGCAACTTGCACACCACTAAACCCTTGTATCGGCTGTTTGGTAAAGGGCACATTGCGACCGTTGGTACCTGTGATGGCACTACCAGATGGTGGCCCCTCTGCGAAGGTGTCAGCGGGAAGCGAAGCAAAACCTTTGAGTGTGACTGGTAGCCGTGCTTGGGGAGTGCGAGGATTGTAACTAGTGGTGTCAATCTTTAAGGCATCGGGTAAGGTGTTGGCGATATTTTCCCAAGGTACAAATTTAAAGTTAGAGTTGATGTTTTCCCCATCTGCGATTTTGGCAGGTTCGTTACTCCCATCTTGGGTGACAAATAAACCAAAGGGGAAGTTAGGGCCTAGTGGCACATTGACGACATCTGCACCATCCGATTCTTGCACACTATCAATAGACCCATTGTTACCAACGCCAAAACTACCGAGATAGTCGTTGTCACCTTCGCGGGTGTAGGCAACGAAGGTATTATCACCTTGGCTGGATGCTAGTAAGTAGCCTTTGCCGTCTGCACCATAATATATAGTCAATCCTTCGACATCGTTGGTGAGGTGACTACCACCCAAGTCTTGGACTTTATCAATCAGCTTACCAGTTTTGCCACCGTTGGGTTCGGCGAGGAATTTCCAGATGCCAACATCCTCTTGACCAATGTAAAGGAAGCCGGTTTCTTGGTCTACCACCATCCCCTCGGTTTGAGGGTCGCGTCCTTCGGTTGTGGGGATGGTAAATTCCCGTACCCGTTCCGCGCCTATTTTACCGTTACCTTTGTCAATGAGTTTGAATTGTGCGACATCGCCAGTTTCGCGGCGGTTGACGAAGGCATAGTAATCATTGGTGACGGGACTACGATATAGGGCAACTCCGTAAGCACTGCGAGATGATGTCGAGTAAGGTTCGCTAAAAGGTGGTGCTTGGAAGAGAGTACCGATGCTGCTGTCGGTGATTTCTTCGAGATATTCGCCAGGGGTGGCAGGGTTGGGGTTAATTTTAAAGATGGCGAGTTTGTCGTTTTCGCGATCGCTCGCTACGGCTATATCAACAGTTTCACCACCCAGTTGGAAACCGTATTGCAAGTCTATATTGTTGTAGCGGATGCCACCAGGGTTAATTTCTTGTAACAATTTACCAGACAAATCATAAACCCGCAGTCCGGCATTTTTCACCACCGTTAACACTAAGCTATCAGCAGAGTTATCGGCATTTATATAGATAGCAGGGTCATCAGCATCAGCTTGTTGGTCTGTGGGTAGAGTTTCATCATCAAACAAGTCAGGGCGAGTTTCCGCTCGTGGGGCAGCGGTGGGTACTAAATCTGCACCCAAGGTGAGGATTTGGGTAAATTGCGTGGGGCTGAAGTTGTTGTCACTCACCAGCACAATTGATTGACGACCATCTGCGAGTTTGGGGCCAAATTCTATCCCTTCGATGTTGTCTGAGCCTGTGGGCAAGTCCAAATCATCGAGATTCAATAGTAAACGCTTTTCGGCTGGTTTGATGGCAGCTAGTTCCGTTTCACTTAAACTGCTGAGTGAGTCGATGGTGCTAATATCGGTAGCACCTTGGAGAGTGACTTCGTAGATTTTGATGGTGTTGCCAGTACCAGATAGCCCGACAGAAAAGGAACGTTCTACCGCCAGCAAAGTACCCCGGTTATCAATTGCTAGTAAATCTACTAAGCCGTTGGTATTAAATCCATCTGCTGGATTTGGTGGGACTGCTACTGTGTCGGTGACGTAGAGGTATTCTTTCTCTGGCTGACCGGAAACTAAGTTGTATTGTAAAATCCGGGAAGGACTGCCCGTGGTAGTGGAAGCTACTACCCCATCTTGGAGCAGGGCATTTTCGGTGGCAGTGAATAGCGTTTTGGCGTCTGGTGTAATGGTCAGGCTTTCTAGGGCTAGGTTGTTGCGAATACCTGATAATTGGGTATCTGCTGCATCTACAGTACCGTTACCGTTGGTATCTTGGACTACGGGGAGGAATTTTTTAGGGATAGCAAGCGATCGCACTTCCTGCCCTGTAGTTAGGTTAAACTCTTTAACAAAGGGATTAGTAACGCGACCTGACGCTGAGTTGACTTCACCCTCAGAGGAAATAAACACAGTGCCGTTTTTGGTTAAGGCGATAGCTTCCGGGTCAAGGGTGTTGCTGCCAAAAAAGTTACCATTAGTATCCTTTAATGGCGTCACATTGGTAAAAGTTACCCCAGTTGTGCTAATGGTAGCAGGGTCAGTAGTTAGGGTATAAAAACGAGCCGGGGCAAATTGCGAGCGATCGTCTGAGATGGCATAATAGCGGTTATTCGCAGCATCGTAAGTAATTCCAGATAATCCTCCCACCTGGGCTGCGACTCCATTTACTTCTCCTGCTGCCCCAGGTGGGATAAAGCCTGTGGTGATAATTTGCTGTCCCAGAAATTCGGCGTTGGGTATAGTGTTACCTGCTTCAGTTGCACCTGTTTGCAAATCTGCATAAACTAGGCGATGGTCGGAACTGGGGAAGGGGAAGGTACCGACTGTCGAGAAGGTTGGGTCAGTGTTGAGGGGCCAAAATACGCCTGAGTTAGCAATTTGTAGGTCTGTGGAGGGTAATACATAGTCAGTCCGCAAGTTGCCGGGAGTCGTATCGGCAAAGTCTGCGGTGTCAAACTTGGGATTACTCTTTTGATTGTTGTTAGCACCACCTTGCAAAACGGCTTGTTGAGAAGCACCAGGGCTGGTGGGGATGACATTAGTATTGATGTTGGGGTTCTGTAATAGTTGCAGAATGGCGTTATCAAAACTATCACCATCAACAGGGTCAGCATTTTGGTCGCCCATGATGACGAAGCGTGACCCAGCAGCAATACCGCCTTTGTTACCGTCATCATCATAGATGTAATCGCCTTTCCCAGAGGTGATATAGTCTGCCCAAAAGCGGATTTCATCATGATTGCGTTTGCCATTCCGGTCTTCTTGACCATCGAATACTGGGGGTGTGGGATGGCTGACGAGGGCGTGAATTGTCTCGCCGTTGACTTGAATTGGTACGTCCCAATGACTCTTGGAGGAGAGGCGGAGGGCGTTTTGTTCTGCTGGGGAGTACCAAGGTTCGGCGGTGTCAGGGTCGGTAATGGTGGGTAGTAGAGAGTCTGGCATATCCTTCCAGAGGAAGTTTTGGAAGGTGCGGATATTTGCGGTGTCGATGGGATATTTTGACAGTAGCAACATCCCGAATTGTCCGGGGAAGTTACCGAAACCGAAGGCATCGTTACCATATCCTGCGCCTGGTGTGGTGACGATGTTGCCGTCGTTATCTAGGTCAAAGCCGGAGACGATGCCTGTATTGGACGGGGCAATGTAAACGTAGGGATATTCGACGGGGTTGGCACCGTTTTGACCAATACTCAGGTAATTTTGTTGAAATAGTTGTACTGGTTCTAAGGGATTGTCTGAAATATAGTCGAATTCGTTGATTAAGAGTACGTCTGGGTTGTTGCGTTGGATGATTTCGGCAACGGCTTTGGCTTGGGGGTTATCTGGGGTGGATAGGTCGGTGAGTAATTGACCTGGGGCGTTGCGGTTGAGGGAGGCGTTAAATTGGGAAAAGCGAATTGTTTCGGTAGTTACCATAGGTTTTTTCTGGGGTAGTTACTTGGTATTCTCTGCGTCTTGGCGGTTTTTTGAGGGAGAAACGAACCGTATTGGGCGCTGAGGGCACGGTGAGACAGCGAGTAAAGGAGGGTTTCCCTCCGCAGGTGACTGCGTTAGCGAGCTTGCGAGCGTCACCCGAAGGGAGATAAGAGTTTAAGGGGTCTAGAAAACGAAGTTGTAGATGCTGTTCATGGCGTTGGGGGCAACGTTTTCTAGGTAGAGGAAGGGACGGAAGGTGGCTGTACCTGTGGGGCCGTCGTTGTCTATTTGAAGTGTGGTACTTTTGGAGGTGATACCTTGTGTGAGACGAATGTAACCATCTGCGATCGCATCGCTACCTTGATAACCGTTAGGGATAAGATTATCTAAGAGTTGGGTGAGGACTATTTTGTCACTGCCGACTCTGAAATCGACGATGTAATGACCAGCTTCTTTGATGCTGTTGTAGACGAATTGGTCGTTGCCGCCAAGACCTGCGATCGCTTTGATGCCTGGGCCACCTACAATAATGTCATTACCTTTCGTGCCGATAACTAGTCTTTGGTTGGGGGAGGCGTTGATGGTTTTGTTGACGCTGTATAAGTTGAGTCCCACCAAGACTGCATCATGGTCGGAGGAACGGAAGGGGTCGGAATTATATAAGCTGTCTTGCTGTCCTGCTGATTTGAAGTTGGTGTTGTAGTCGAGGACTGTGGGTTCATCGGCGTTGATATGCCATTTAGTACCGCCTGTAATTTGGGCTGCTAGTTTGCCGTTGGCTAGGGCATGGTCAAGGGAACCGAGTTGACCGTTGAAGACGTAGGAGTAAGTGTTGTTGGAGAAGAGGTTGTTATACCCAGCATTGGCTAAGGTGGTCAGGGGGTCTTCTTTGGCATAGGCGTTGAGGTCACCAATTACTAAGTAATCTGGGTCTGTGGTACCTGTGGGGTTTGTAGCTAACCAAGCTGCTAGGTCTTGGGACGCCCGTGTTCGGGTTCCATTGGATAAACCTTGACCATCGCCGATGTCAGCATCGCCTACACCGCCGGAACTTGAACCTTTTGATTTGAAGTGGTTGACGACGACTGTAAATTTTTCGCTGTTGGAATTTTGTTGAAAGGTTTGGGCAAGGGGTTTACGTCCAGTAATATCAAATGCACCTTGACCATATCCATCTGGTGTGGTGGCAGCAGCCCCAACGGGGGTAACTTTACCAGGTTTGTAAATTAATCCGACGGTAATTTGGTCGGTTGCTAAACTGGTGCCTGGGTCAATGAAGGTATATGTGCCTGCACCAGCAACTGCATTTAATCCATTAACTAAATCTTGAATGGCACTGTTAGCCCCATAGCCATCGTTTTCTAACTCTATCAGTCCCAGAACATCTGCACCTGAGCCGATGATGGCTTGAATTATTTTACTACGCTGACGGTTGAATTCGTTAAGGTTATCAGCCCCGCGTGGTGTGGGGAAGCCACCACCAACACCATCACCGTTGAAGTAGTTAAGGATGTTGAAACTGGCTACTTTAAGGGTTCCGCCGACGTTTGGAGGTGTCGTTGGGCGGGGGTTGGCGGGGGTAAAGTCTTCCCCTGTTGCGGTTTGAACGCGATACCCTTCAAAACGGTGGTCAAGAATGCCATTGATGTTGGCAACTGTATCACCACCCCGTAAGGTGTTACTAGCGCTAAGAGGACTACCACCACGGGCGTGAATGATGGGGTCGGGGTTTTGCGTGTTGCTACCGTCGTCTAAAATGATGCGGCGTTTGGCAATCTCTTCTAAGTAAGAAGAGTTGCCGCTGACGCTGGGGGCGTTGAATTGGGTGTATTGGTCGAGTCTGGCGTCGGTACCGGGTTGGTTGCTGCTACCATTAGCCGAGAGGACGATTTGACCAAAGCGACCAAGTTGGAAGTTCTCTGTGACAGTAAGGTCGCCGCTAGCAGCACTCACATTTACTAGCATCCCTTCATAACGTTCTAAATCTGCGACGCTAGTTACAGGTAATTGAATGTTCGTCACCGCAGGCGAGTTATTTGCACCCAAGTTAACAACACTGGTCAGGTTGGCAAGTTGAGTTAAGCTGCTTACACCACCACTACTAAACTCGCCCACAGTCCCACTTAAGCGCACTTTATCGCCAACGCTACCAGAAAATAGTCCCGATGGGTCAAAAACAAAGATAGCTTCTGAGGTTGTGGCATCGCCATCAATATCTGCATCTTCTTCTTGGACATAGAAGCCATTCAGCCCAGAGGAACCTAGAAAAGCCCCGACGACAATTCCCTCAATTGTGCGGCTAGTACCTAAGAAATTCGCGGTTGCACCACTACCTTGAATCTCGTGAATTTTGGTGATTGAGACAACAACATCATTATCAGCAATTGTGGCATTAATTGACGCGATCGCCACACCGTTATAGTTACTATCGTTGCTAGTTGCTGTATGACTAATAACGCTAGCATGTGTACCTTCAACAACGGCATCGTCTACTGCACTCACCGTCACAGTCTGTGCTAAATCCCAGTTGGCAGGAGTGAAGGTGAGTGTAGTGGCACTGGTTGTACTCTGGGAATCAGGAGTAATAGTAATGGTGACATCGGCTGTCGGTTGACTATTCAACACCACTTTATAGCTATCCGTTGCCCCACCCTCAGTAATGTTAGTACTACCACCAGATTCAGTAATGGTGACACCAGCGGGAGTGGTGGGAGTATTAGCTGCGCCTGGTGTTGGGGTTAAGGCTTGGTAACTGCTAGTATTGCGAACACCGCCTGCACCGTTGGGTACTCGTTGCAGAGAGTCGTTAGCACTGCCATTGCTACCACTACCCTCATTTACCTGCGCTTGCCCGGAATTGAGCAGAGGCAGTAAACCAGGGTCATCGGCGTCGTCTGTATCATAGGCGATCGCATCGATTAAATTAGTTGTGGTAATAGGTGTATTATTAGGAAAATCGCTGGCATTAGCAGTATACAGTGCGATCGCATCAGCCCCATTTTGTAAAGTATTTGCTGGAAAAATTAAATCTACACTGGGTACGCCACTATTACCCAAAACAAAATAGCCGTTAGCATCAGTACTATAACCATCTAAATCAAAAGCAGCATAAGATAAGTCATTGCTACCGTTATAGAAAACAAGTGTTAGCCCGCTGAGGTCTGTATTACCTACGCCACCATCATAAAGCTCAACAAACTCTGCTGCATCATTCACAGGCAGAGTGGGAGTATCGGAGTCAATTTCATTGATGATGATAGTCATTATCGCTTTTTTTATTTTCTAAAGTAGTTAGAAGTGTGATTTTTTTTGCTATTAGATATAGGTTGACCGTAAAGATACACTCCGCAGTCAAGCCATATCAGCACAGCAAACACATGCACATGCTAAGTATTAATTCGGTTTCAGCCACCTCAAGCTATCCCAGTAACATTAAGAAACTCCTAGCGAAAGGTTAAAATCACGGATAGTTGAGTAGGTGTTAAGAAAGGGTCAGAAACCCCACGCCTAAAGGCGGGGGCTTGAAAAAGCCTATCTGACCAGACTAAGTACTTTGTGTA
>NZ_JCACKM010000037.1:0-52499 GCF_059505385.1 Desmonostoc vinosum | reverse complement strand
TCCCCAATCCCCAATCCCCAATCCCCAATCCCCAGTCCCCAGTCCCCAATCCCCATTTCCTTCTTCAATGTGCTGTTCAAAGTCTATGCTAGTCATGGGGGAAATCTCAGTTGAAAAGTTGGTAACTTTTATCTGCTTAACTTCTCCCGCCTTTTTTCTAATCAACATTAGGCGTAATTCCCCATTCCTGACAAATGCCTCGCACTCCCACATTAACTTTCAACCGCGGTACTCTAATTTTGCATCCACCACCACGCGGTAAAGCTTGGATGGATTATGCTACATGGGATGATAGAGTAGAAAAATTCCGCATTCCCGCGATTAAATACCGCTGTTTAGTAGAGGCACTACAGGCAGAAGAAACTGACTTTATCGATGATGCCAAAGAATTTTACTCTCTAGATTTGATTCCTAGTTTGGAGATGGAACCTTATCCCCACCAGAGTGAGGCGTTAGCAGCTTGGAAATTGGCAAAAAGGTGTGGGGTAGTGGTGCTTCCTACTGCGGCGGGAAAGACTTATTTGGCACAAATGGCGATACAAGCGACGCCGCGCACGACGCTAATTGTGGTGCCAACTTTGGATTTAATGCATCAGTGGTATGCACATTTAGTTGCGGCGTTCCCTGATGCTGAGGTGGGGTTGTTGGGAGGCGGTTCGCGAGATAAGACGCCTATTTTAGTTGCAACTTACGACAGTGCCGCAATTCATGCTGAAGCGCTAGGAAATCAATATGCTTTGATTGTTTTTGATGAATGTCATCATTTACCGACAGATTTTAATCGGGTAATTGCTGAGTATGCGATCGCACCCTATCGTTTAGGACTTTCTGCTACGCCGGAACGTACTGATGGTAAGCACGCTGACTTAAATATCCTCATTGGTAGAGAAGTATATCGCAAACGTGCTGAGGATTTAGCGGGGAAGGCATTAGCAGAACATGAAATCGTCCAAATTAAGGTGAAGTTATCACAAAATGAACGAGAAAGATACAACGAATTAATTCAAATTCGCAACGATTTTTTACGACAATCTCGAATCTCTTTAGGGAGTATTCAAGGTTGGCAAATGTTTGTACAAATGAGTGCGCGATCGCAAGCTGGACGCAGAGCTATGTTAGCGCACCGCGAAGCTAAAGAAATCGCTTTGGGAACTGATGGTAAGTTACGCATTTTACTTGATTTATTAGCAGAAAATTATCCGAAACGAGTTTTAATTTTCACTGCTGATAATGCTACCGTTTATCGCATTTCACAAGAGTTTTTAATTCCGGCAATTACTCATCAAACACCAGTTAAAGAACGACATGAAATATTAACCAAATTTCGTGAGGGTGAATATAATACTCTGGTTGCTTCTCATGTATTGAATGAAGGTGTTGATGTCCCTGCGGCTTCTGTGGCAATTATTTTATCGGGAACGGGTTCAGCAAGGGAGTATATTCAACGTTTAGGCAGAGTTTTACGTAAGGGTAATACTCCAGACAAGCGAGCAATTTTATACGAAATTGTTGCGGAAGATACGAGTGAAGAAGGGACTTCGGCACGGCGACGAGGTGAGCGGAAGACACGGGGACAGGGAGATAAAGAGAATTTGCAGGTTGTTTATGGAAGTGGAAAAAAGAGGGATTTGAGAGCTGCGGAACAGTTAGAAATAAATTATTCAAGCGAGAAAGGAAATGTTGCCGACAGAGTTACTGATGCATCGCCAAAATGGGGAGGAGATCATTCCGAAGAGACTGAAAATTGATGATAAAACTTCGGAGTTGGCAATTGAGTTGATTAATTATTTTCAAGCAGCTGTTAGTAAAACTCAGGGTATGCTTGAGCGTCAATTAACTGATTTTGAAGGAGATGCGACAGATTATCGAGTGAAGCGGGGATTAGCCTATATTCTTAAAAGTAGTTTTTGTACTTTTGAGGTTGTCAGTCCGCTAGAACCGCAAATGTTGAGAGAACGAGTGTTTTCTTTGGCTGCAAAATCGGTTGCTAGTCGTGAATCAACACAAGTTACTTTAGAAAAAATTGCTGATGAGTTAAGTCAAGAACTTGAGCGCGAAGTTTTATCAGAACAAGTTCGTGATGGATTATATGCTGATTTAAGCGAGAATAAAATTTTAACAGTTTTTGATGCGCCCACATCTACAGATTTATTGCATCGCTATAACTTGTCTCAAGTTCAAGGTATCTTTTATAAAGCTAGTCAACTTGTGTTGAATGCTCATCGCAATGTTCCAGGAGAATATAAGCTGTTATTTCGCTATCTGAAGTTATTTCAATTAATGGCTTATGTTGAGGGCGATGCCGATCACGGATTTACAATTACAATTGATGGGCCGACGAGTTTATTTAGTCCGAGTACGCGTTATGGTTTGGCAATAGCTAAACTCATTCCTGCCTTACTTCACGTGACAAAATGGAGTCTTTCATCTGTTTTACAAACTCGTGATTTCTATACAAATACTTGGAAAACTGGACGTTTTACTCTCAATTCTGAATGTGGTTTAGTGTCACATTACCCCAAAGGCAAGCCTTACGATAGTATGCTGGAAGCATCATTCGCTGATAAGTGGGATTCATTAAAAAGTGGCTGGATGCTAGAGCGAGAGGTAGATTTAATCCCTATTCCTGGTAGTGTGATGATTCCCGATTTTCGTTTGGTGCATCCTGATGGACGTAGCTTTTTATTAGAAATTGTCGGTTATTGGCGGCCAGAATATTTACAAAAGAAATTTTCTCAAGTGCGACGTGCTGGATGTGAAAACTTAATTTTGGCAATTTCCGAACGGTTGAATTTGGAAAAAGCGGGAGTCAAATTAAATAATGTCCCGGCAAAAATTGTTTGGTTTAAGGATAAGTTACTGCCCAAATCTGTTTTAGCAGTAATGGAATAAAAAATGGATCAGTAATATCAGGCTTCTGGTTCAACGCCGAGCGATCGCAATTGTTCAGCCAGGCGATCGGCTCGTTGGCGTTCTTGCTCGGCTCTTTCATCACCAGTCAACAATAAATTACCTTGCAAATCCCACCACCGTAGCCAGGGTAATTCCACATTTTGATATTCTCCCTGCCAAATGCCTAACTCCACTTCCATAGGTGCGATCTGATAATGTCCGCGCTCGTTTGCTGCTAATAACTGATATTTTCCACCAACCAATTCATAGACTTCTACACTAGCTTTTTTAACTTCATAGATACCGTAGAAGGCAGGACGAATAACCTGCTCATAAATCCAAAATTTACCTGTCCAAGGTGTTTTGTCTCGTTCTTCACTACCATCCCCAGAAACAAATTCTAAGACAATCGACGGGGCAATATATTCTCGCCAATATACATAAGACCTCCGCGTTTGTCCATTCAATAAAGGCGGTACATTCGGTACAAAAAACCAATCTGGTGCTTCTGCTCCTTTTTCTGGGGGATCGGTTAAGCGCCAATAAATACCCAAGTCTTGACCAATACAATATTGACCATTGGGATGTAATTGCTTGAGGACGGGTGTAATTGAGTCAGTCAATAAGATGCTTTGAGGATGTTCTTGCCAATTCTTCACAAATGTGCCATTGGAGTCTGGTAGCTGCGTATGGTCTGGGAAAGGAGTGAGTTCGAGATCGGTCGGTGGGTTGGTTGCAGAGGTCATAAGGCTACCTTTGCTTTGGGTAAGGGTGTCCCCTGAGCGGAGTCGAAGGGTTGTTTTTTAGTTTAGCAATAGAGGCGGGATTAAGCGATTGCATTAGTTATAAGAAGCTATTTAAGTCTTTCTTGTTTAAGCTGTTGCGCTTTTAATTTGCATGGTTCAAACCGCTAGAAAGACGCGGGGACGCGGGGACACGGAGACGCCCAGATGTAATTTGAATGACGATTAGCTTAAAACGTTTGCACCTTTTAACCAAAGACCTAAGCTTCTGGTTCAAAGCCGAGCGATCGCAATTGTTCAGCCAGGCGATCGGCTCGTTGGCGTTCGATTTCAGCTCGTTGACGTTCTTGTTCGGCTCTTTCTTCACCAGTCAACAACAAATTACCTTGCAAATCCCACCAACGCAGCCATGGTAATTCTATATTCTGATAAACTCCTGACCATATACCTAGCTCAACGCCTAAAGGATCTATAGGATAATGCCCACGTTCATTTACTGCTAATAACTGATACTGTCCATCAATCAGGTGATAAACTTCAACGCTGGCTTTTTTTACTTCATAAATGCCATAAAAAGCTGGATGAATTACCTGCTCATAAATCCAAAATTTACCTGTCCAAGGAGTTTTGTCTCTTTCCTCACTACCATCACCAGAGACAAACTCCAAGGCAATTAAGGGGGCAATAAATTCTCGCCACAGTACATAAGACCTGCGTGTTTGTCCATCAAGCAAAGGCGGTACATTCGGTACATAAAACCAATCTGGTGCTTCTGCACCTTTTTCTGGAGGGTCAGTCATCCGCCAGTAAATACCGCTATCTTGACCTATGCAATATTGACCATCAAGATGACGTTTTTGCAGTATCGGTTGAATCGAGTCTGTAATGAGAATGCTTTGGGGATGTTCCTGAAAGTTTTTCACGAAAGTGCCATCAGACTCTGGTAGCTGCGTATGGTCTGGGAAAGGAGTGAGTTCGAGGTCGGTGGCTGGGTTGCTTGCTGAGGTCATAGTGCTACCATTATTTCTGGTTCAGCGCCAAGCGATTAATTGCATTTTCGCCTATTAAGCGCATTAAATAATTCGTAATTCGTAATTCGTAATTCGTAATGACGCTCGCGGACTCGCTACCGCTGCGAAGCGCGTAATTAAGTTTTGTAATGGGGATTTGACCCCAACACAAAACTTGCCGGTTATAAAACCGGGGGACTTAAACCCACGGAACTTGTTAATCTAAACTTTCACATCTAAGGTACGTACCAAAAAAGCCCACATATCTGCGGCTTCTTCGATAATTTTAGCTGTGGGTTTACCTGCACCATGTCCGGCTTTAGTTTCAATTCTAATTAAAACTGGTGCATCTCCTGCATGAGCAGCTTGCAAAGCGGCGGCAAATTTGAAACTATGGGCAGGGACGACGCGATCGTCGTGATCGGCTGTGGTAATTAAGGTTGCAGGATAAGCTGTTCCTGGTTTGAGATTGTGTAGTGGTGAATAGGCATAAAGCGTTTTGAACTCCTCTGGATGATCTGGGGAACCATATTCAGAAGTCCAAGCCCAGCCGATGGTAAATTTGTGGAACTGCAACATATCCATCACACCTACTGCTGGTAAGGCTGCACCGAATAAATCAGGACGCTGAGTGATGCAAGCACCTACTAGTAAACCTCCATTGCTACCACCTGCGATCGCTAGTTTGGCAGGTTTTGCGTAACCATTGGCAATTAGCCACTCCGCAGCAGCTATAAAATCATCAAAAACATTCTGCTTTTTCTCTTTCATGCCAGCTTGATGCCATTCTTCGCCATACTCCCCACCACCGCGGATATTAGGCATAGCGTAGACACCACCCATCTCCATCCATACCAAGCGACTGACAGAAAAAACTGGCGTCATCGAAATATTAAAACCACCGTAACCAGAAAGTAAAGTAGGGTTATTTCCATCTAATTTAATGCTCTTTTTATATGTAATAAACATGGGCACTTGAGTACCATCTTTGCTTTGATAAAAGACTTGTTTAGTCTCATAATCACCAGAATTAAAATCTACTTTTGGTTCACGAAAAAGTTCGCTTTTTCCTGTCACCATGTTGTAGCGATAAATAGTTCCCGGTGTAGTAAAGCTACTGAAACTATAGAAAGTTTCAGTATCAGTACGCTTGCCATTAAAGCCACCTGCTGAACCAAGACCGGGTAATTCTACCTCCTGCACAAATATCCCATTGAAGTCAAAAACTTTAATTTTTGTGTGGGCATCTTGGAGATAATCAGCAACAAATTGGTTATTTAGTATATTGACGCTTTCTAAAGTTGCTTCCGATTGAGGAATAATTTCACGCCAATTTTCTTTATGGGGTTTTTGAGTATCAATCGCAATTAATCTACCGCGTGGCGCATCTAAATCTGTGCGAAAATAAAAGACATTATCATCATGCTCAATAAAGCCATAACCTGCTTCAAATTGATTAATTAGTTCTACAACTTCGGCATTAGGATTAGTCAAATCTTTGTAGAAAACTAAATTTTTAGAATCAGTTCCTAGCCAAACTGAAATTATCAAGTAGCGTCCATCTTCAGTTACCTCACCACTAAACCCCCATTCCTTTTGGTCAGGACGATGGTAAATTAGTATGTCTTCTGATTGGGGTGTATCCAATTTGTGATAATAGAGTTTTTGATAATAATTAACCTCTTCTAATTTGGTTTTCTCATTTGGCTCATCGTAACGACTGTAAAAAAAGCCTTGATGATCGTGTGTCCATGATGCACCAGAAAATTTAATCCAATTCAAGTGGTCTTCTAAGTCTGCACCAGTTTCAATATCGCGCACTTTCCACTCTTGCCAATCGGAACCAGAGGTAGATAAACCATATGCTAAAAGTTTACCGTCCTCGCTGATGGATAATCCTGAAAGCGCAACAGTACCATCTTCTGAAAGTTGGTTGGGATCAAGTAAAACTTTAGGTTCAGCGTCAAGGGTTTTTAAAGTGTAGAGAACGCTTTGATTTTGCAGCCCGTCATTTTTAAAATAAAAATAGCGTTCGTTAGAACCGTCTTGTAGAGATTCACCCTCTTTAAATGGGATGCCATATTTTTCATAATCCCAAAGTTTTGTCAGACGCTGTTGAATTTTTTCTCTAACAGAAATTTCGTCTAGATAGCTAAAAGTAACTTGATTTTGTTCCTCAATCCAAATCTTTGTTTCTTGCGAGTCTGGATTTTCTAACCAATTATAGGGGTCTGCAACTAGAGTACCGTGGTAGTTATTGATTTGCTCACTTTGACGGCTAGGTGGGTAGGTTAGACGCTTTTCAGAGTCGGGCATAATCTTAAATTAAATGCGATTGTGTTTAAGAGGGGCATCATTTATATTAGCTGTCTTCAGGGTAGTCTCAGCAAACATAAACGTCTTGCCGCAGGCTAGCGGCTACTCTGACAAATTCTCTGTAGAGTTTGGTAGTGGACTGACACAGCTAAAATAATGCAATAAAAAGGGTTCGTGGTTGCTCTGTATTCTCCCTCTTAACCATAAATATAATGCACAAATTTAGTTATGCCACGTTACTAACAACCAAATCGAGATACTATAATCCTAGCGATCGCGAAAAGTTGCTGATAATTTTCACAAAATATAATAGTTTGCGAAACTACGAAGTTCGCTGGAAAAAACCAGTCAAGCGTAAAAAATTAACCACCAATTTGGGTATAAATAGTATGGTGTGTCATTATGAATATTTAAGTATTTTCTGGGAATCAAATGCTTAAATATGAGTTTGGTTTGTTTTTAAATATCTTTTTGTATTGTTCATATTTGACTAAGTTAAACATAATTTGCTTAATTGAGATTTTATTTTTGATTTTAATAAATATTATAACTAAAGTTTGATTCCAATTATTTTTAAAGCTTCTATAGTAAAGACATGAATCAGATTATTTATATCAATACTGGCTCTAATTTCTAGCTTTTAGAGAGTATATATGCTTTTTAATATTCCAGTTACAAGTGCTAAGATACCGGAGGAATCAAAAAATAAAACCCGCTCAAATCATCGGGGATAGATTATTTCATACTTCCTTTCACTCAGAAGTTTTGAGGAATTAATCTCTATTTGAGGTACTATTGCTACTTCACTCAAACTAAGTGAAAAATCTAGAAATATTATGCGTGTTTTCTTGAGTTAAAAAAGCACGTTCTATTTTTTTGCGTTCAAGTGGTGTGGTTATTTGACATAAGTTTTAAGCAGTAAATATACAAAAGTAAGGAGACAAACAAATGCATGTGTTTGTAACTGGTGGTTCGGGGTTTGTTGGTCGTCACCTGATAATGACTCTTGTACAGCGAGGGGTTCAAGTACGGGCACTCGTCAAATGGGAGGATGAAATTGACATACTTAAGTCCTATGGCGCGGTTCCAATCTTTGGAGATATTAATGATAAAAAAGCGCTCAACTCTGGGATGGAAGGATGTAAAATTGTATTTCATGCGGCTGCAAAGGTAGATGATTGGGGAGTTTTAAAAGATTTTCAAGAAGTTAATGTTGGTGGAACAGAACAAGTCATTGCTGCTGCCAAAAAAACAGGTATATCACGTTTGATTTACGTAAGTACTGAAGCTGTATTGACAGGAGGAGAAGCAATCATAAATGCTAATGAAACCCGAATTCGTCCAGCAAAGCCTAACGGTTTTTACCCTTTGACTAAAGCAATAGCAGAAACAAAGGTTATTGAAGCAAACTCAGAAACTCTCACAACAGTGGTGGTTCGTCCGCGTTTTGTTTGGGGTAAAGGAGATACTACGCTGTTACCACGTTTTATTAAAACTATGCGTAATGGAGAATTTACTTGGATTTCTGGAGGTCACTATCTAACTTCTACCTGCCACGTAAAAAACTTGTGTGAAGGACTTATTCTTGCAGCAGAACGAGGTAGGGGAGGTGAAATTTACTTTATTAGTGATGGTTTACCTATAGAGTTCCGAAGCTTTATTACAGAGTTAGCACGCACTCAAGGAGTAGAACCAGGTACACGCAGCATACCGCGTTGGTTAGTGTGGACGTTAGCATGGTTTTTAGAAAGTGCTTGGAAGTTATTTAAATTTAAAGGTTCACCTTCTATTACTCGCACAGCTTTGTCTATGATTGGGTCTGAAGTCACGGTAGATGATACCAAAGCACGACGCGAACTAGGCTACACACCAATTATTTCGCGGCAAGAGGGATTATTAGAAATGTTATAAACCACCCAAACCTACTTCGTTGAGGTTTGGGTGGTTCATACCTTCAGGCCTGTAGATACTGCAAGACAACCCGCGCGCGATCGCGTGTTAAATCCATTTACTTTGGGCATAGCCTCCAGGAAGTTCTTGACTGTGTTCTAGGGGTTAATTTTCTTGATTCATGATTAAACAATAATTTTTTCCATGACAAAATTTGTAAACTTTTGACCTCTACGTTCTACTTCTTGCTTGATAACAATAATAAATCCCTTGTTTTCAAAGAAAGGCTTAGCTGTAATACTGGCTTCTACAAATAATTTGTTAATACCTAAAAATCTAGCTTTTAATTCAATTTGTTCTAAAATTTTTGTACCAATTCCTTTGCTTTGAAAATCTTGATGGCAATAAAAACAATCAATATGACCATTGGCTTCTAATTGCCCAAAACCAACAATTTTAGTTTCCTCCTCCGCTACATAGGTAAATTTATCTGCTAGGCGTTGCTGCCAATCCCCAAAATCCATATTGATTGGTGCCCAAGCATCTACTTGCTCTTTTGTGTAATCATGAATATTCACCTCATGCACAGTGTTATAGAACAATTCGATAATCTCTTGGGTATCTCTTATTTCATATGTGCGTACTCTCATAGACAAGTTAAAGATGTCCTTTCACAGTAACTTTCCAGTAATCAATAAAATGCGTCATTTCGGGGTTTTTAGTACTAAAATTATGTCTACCTTCATCATCTGTACTGATAATATAGTTTTCCGATTCCAACTGATTTATAAACCAATTGAGAAACATTTGCAAATCATCAGCAAAAACAAATTTACTATCTTCGTCTCTACCAAAATTAATAATTTGTCCTACTTTGCCATGCTTTCCAGGATCAAGATCCATGCCTAAGTGGTTTCCTCCCCAATCATAAACAAAGGGAATCCACTTTTTATTGGCATACATCTCTTTGATTTTTCCTCTCACATGAGATTCGCCGAGAATAATCTGATTTATACCTTCATCAACAAGTTCCGCCCACGATCGCCAATTTCTAAAAACCTCTTCTAGAGACAAAAATTCTAGTCCGTAAAAAAGTCCAGGATAAGCCCCACTCTTCTGACCATTATGCCATCTGTACAATTCTTTAAAAGCTGATGGTAGCTGAATTTGTATTTGATTTTCTAAAAGCTCAATCTCGCTTGCATTTGCTCCAGAATTCAAGCTATCTAATACTTCTGGTAGATGCTCTTGAAACCACGCTTCAATTCTATTTAATATCTCTTTCATACAACCTCATGATAAGTTTAGAGAAATCTTACCTTATAGATTGAGGCAATTAATTATAAGTATTTTTACTAATCTGTCTGGTTTAACAATCTCAGCTAGCCCTTGGGAGATTGAGAGTGACGTAATCTGTGGATTAGGCGAAAGCACCTAGCTTTTAGTGAAGTTCCAAAGCGATAGGTCTTGCGAACAATATCGAGCAAAAAGTAAGGTACTCGCAGCCGGAGTGGACACAACACAGGTAGATATAACCAGTAGTAGGCCTTTTTTAAGTTTTTCCATTTTGAGCAGGTTTCCTGATGGAGAAAGTCTGAAATATCTACGACTAAGCCTCTACCCTGATGCATCATCACATTACGACCGTGAACATCGTGAGGGTAGAGGCCACGACTACATGCATAATCTAGAGCTTCATCAATATCTTGTATAACCTGTCGGGGGATAGGTAAACCCAGATGCATACATTCGTAGAGAGTGACTCCGTATAACCGCTTTAAGACTAAGAAATCTTCTTGGGCATAGTAACATTCAGAAAAAGCAGGATGGGAACCCAAGCGACGATAAACTTCCACTTCCTCGTCAAAGCCTGGACGACCAGGTGCGTAAATTTTCACTACCTGGTTTGGGTGGTTGGGATGATAAAATACTGCGGCATAGTTTCCTGTACCGAGAAGTTTCCAAGGTTCCGGGAGATATTGTACTTTTACTGGATTATGGGGAACGACACTCTCAATTTGTAAGCTAGGAAGTAGATCTTCGTGAATACTTTTGAGCAACTGCTCTAGGTGTAATTTATCCATAGAGAATTGGCAAGAGATTTTCGTGCCATCATTGTGTGATTTGTCACATACTTGTCACAATAGTTCGTAATGGCGATCGCAAACTCGCTACCACTACAAAAATTATATTTAATTACGAATTACAAATTACGAATTACGAATTATTTGTCGCCTTCATAAGACTCTAAAATTCCACTACGAATCATCAGTTGTGGCCAGATAAACACAAAAAAGCTCATCCAAGTTAATACAGGGACGGATATCAAAATTGTTAACCAAATAGTTTTAAATATTAACCAACTACCACTAATCAGTGTTACACCTGTGAGCAGTATAGACCAGGGCTGACACCACCAGGGTTTGTAGTTCCAGGGATTGAGCAGCTTTTGTTTAGACATTTGTTTTAACTTACAGCCAATAACCAAGGCTAATCTAAATTAGACTTCTTAGTTTAAAAAATTTTCTGTACTTTGTCTATGCTGTGAGTGTTTAATAAGACATCCGAAAGTAAAAAAACACGAAAAGAAACTAGGGATTAGGGACTAAGGGCTAGGTATACTCAAGAATTTAAAAAGACATAAATTCAGTGATTAAGTCTATAAAAATATTCTGAATAGCTTGATTTTTTAAACCCTAATTATCAATAATCTACCCATACAAAAAACATGCAAGTAGGGCCATGACGCGTCTCTACTTCTCGTGGAATAACGAAAAACCACAGTATGAGTTGTGATTCAAAATATTTGTCACAATTGTTAATTAAAAAAATAAAATATAACATCATGACTTAAGTCTAAAAAAATATTTTTTAGACTTGTTTTATTTAAACTAATTAGAAAAAATACTGAAAGAACTAAATCAAAACTTTTAATGCTAAAGCCACCTTAACATCAAAGAAAAAACTGTTTCGATAATAGGATATTCAAACTATGCAATTCAAATCTCGGCTTTGGTGGCGCGTGCTACTTCTCCTAACTACTATGACTGGAACAATGATTATTTTTCCCCTTATATATCAGTATCAAATAAGAATTGAGCAATTTCCTTCCCTACAGGACGCCGCGCAAACAGAGACGCCAAGCAAAAGGGTATTAGATGCGAGAAACTGGGACAATTTGTATGGAAATGCCAACTCCAACCAAATTGTGAAATATAGTCTATTTCAGTATCCATTATCCAGTACACAGTCCACAAACCTTGAGCATCATCAATCAGGAAAAACACTTTGGGATTGGCTAAGTTTAGTTGGGATATTAGCAATTGCAATTGTACTATTCCGATTTGAGTATAGAGAAAAAAAACGGGCACAGGAACAATCTCAAATTACTAAAGATATAGCATATACTAATTTACGAGAATCAGCTTTACAAAACTATATTGATTATATGTCTTATTTATTAGTTGATAAAGAGTATAGAACAGAACTTTTAGATGATGAAAAACAAACTAATTTAAGTTACGGTTCTATACGAGATATAGCGCGTGTCAGGACATTAACTATACTACGTATCTTAGAAAATGATCAAGCAAGGATAGCCAGAGTTTTATATTTTCTCAAAGATACTGAACTTTCAAAATTTATTTTAAAAGGTGCCCATCTCACTGGTCTTAATCTTAAAGATACTTACCTCAAAGGTGCTAATCTGGCTCTTGCCAATCTGTTTAATGTTAATCTTTCTGGTGCTAATCTTTCTGGTGCTAATCTTGAGAGTGCCAAACTTAGAAATGCTGACCTTAGAGGTGCTGAACTCTTTCATGTCAACCTTGCGTATGCAGATCTTGTGAGTGCAGATTTGTTCGGTGCTAACCTGTTTGGTGCAGATTTGTTTGTTGCAGACCTCTTTAGTGCTAACCTCTCTGGCTCCAAGCTGACAAATGCTAATCTCTCTGGCGCTAAGCTCGAAGGCGCTAAACTCAGAGATGCCAACCTCAAAGAGGCTAACCTTCTTGGTGCTAATTTATTTGGTTGCGACATGTTTGGCGCAGATCTCGTTGGCGCTAACCTCTTTGGTGCAGATTTTGAACGTACCGACCTTACACTTGCTAATCTCTTTGGTGCAAACCTTGAACGTGCTAGAAACCTAACTTTTGACCAAGTTAAATGTGCCACAAATTGGCAGCAAGCAAACTACGATAAAAATTTTCGTGACAAACTTGGGTGAAGGAAATTGGGGGAGAAATGACAAATACACCAATTCCCCATTCCTAATTCCCAAATGTATCAAATTGGTAAGCGCACTTGAAACCGCGTGTTTCCTGGTTGGGAGAAGATGCGAATGTCGCCTTGATGTTGTTCTACGACAATGCGATAAACAATGTGCAAACCTAATCCTGTGCCTTTACCCACTTCTTTTGTAGTAAAAAATGGCTCAAAAATATGAGATTGAATTTCTGAAGGAATGCCAGGGCCATTATCGGCTATTTCTACTAGCAAAAAGTCATTTTCACAAGCCGTGCGAATCCAAATTTGCCCTTGACCATTGACGGTATCTACAGCATCAATGGCATTATCAATTAAGTTAGTCCATACTTGATTGAGTTCTCTACCATAAGCAGAGATGCGCGGCACTTCACAGTCATACTCCCGCGTTACAAGTACACCCTGTTTCAATTTATGGCTCAGAATTGTTAGTGTACTCTCTAATCCTTCGTGAACATCTATTTCTTGTATGGGTGCTTGATCCATGTAAGAGTAATCTTTTACTGCCTGCACAAGTGTAGATATTCGTGCCGTACTTTGCTCGATTTGGTTTAAAAGTTCCTCTTCTTGCAATGTTTTATCTATCCAAGTGATGATGTTTCCTAGCAGTAATTCGCCAATGTTGGCTTTGACATTCTCTAGCCAGTCGAGATCTAATTCTGCTGTTACCAATGTGGGTGCAAGTTTCCATGCATGGGAAATTTTATGCCTTTCTAGCCAGTTTATAACTTCTTCTTCGCGATCGCTCTGCGTCAATGGGTCAAGTTTGGCTGCTTTTCTGGCACGCGCTACAGTATCTTTTTGCAAGTCAGCTAAAAATGCTTTTTGAGTACAGGTTATCTGTTGCTGATTTAGCTTGATTGTCAATGGTTGCAATACTTGCACTGTCTCTCTCAATTGTCCCGCAGCCCTGCGACCAGCCGCAGCAGGATTATTTAACTCGTGTGCTAACCCCGCCGCTAATGTGCCCAATGCTACCAGTTTTTCCTGTTGCTGCGATATCGCTTGTACACTTTGCAATCGTTCCGCCATTGTCCGCAGGATTGCTGTCATGACGCAAGTGCAACTCGAAAGCATTTCCCAAAAAGCTGCGTTGGGTAATTCAAAAATATGACATTGAGTGACCGCGCGACCACTGGCCCAAAAATATTCTTGACCCATCAATACTGGTAATTCACCAAATAGTGTTTTCGGTTCGTACATTGCCAACAATATCTCTTGATTGCCGACTTTTTGCACTATTCTGACTCGGCCTTCTAGCAAGATAAATACATGGTCGGCTGGTTCTCCTTGATGACGGTGAACTTCACCTGGTTGTCGCCATACTTCTTTTCCTTGGGTTAGTAACCATTGCAATCGTTCTTCTGGTAGTTTGGTGAACAAGGGCACTTGGCGTAAAGTTTCAATGTTAAGCATAAATGTTTGGGAATGGCCGAGAACTAGAAGTTATTTAAGATAGCTTGAAATCTCTTTTGTTGTGGACAACCTAGTTTTGCCTGTTCCCTTTCATCAAATTGGTTTCTCTCTAGATTAACCACCAGCAACAGCAGGGACGATACTAACTTCGTCGCCATCTTTTAAAGGTGTTTCTGTCCCTTCCAAAAAGCGAATATCTTCGCTATTAACGTACAAATTCAAAAACCTGCGAGGTTTACCAGCTTCATCGCACAACCGCCCTTTGATCCCTGGACAGAGTTTTTCTAAGGAATCAAATAATTCAGCGATCGTGTTACCGCTACATTCTAAGGTAGCTTGGTTATTAGTCAGATTTTGAAGGGCAGTAGGGACTAAAACTGTTACGGACATAGTTATCAGTGATCAGTGATCAGTTGCTTGTACTGAGAGGCTTGCCTTGAGTGAAGTCGAAAGGAGTCGAAGTATCAGTTACTTGTCTGACTAAACGAGGACTTGTTGCCATTCCAGACGATCTAGTGTACGCGATCGCTCTAGGGCACGTTCAAAGCTATCGAGTTTGGCATCAATTGTCAAAGGTTCGCCAATATAGCCTTGGATTGCTTCTTGGGTTTTTAAACCATTGCCAGTGATGTAAACCACGGTCGTCTCATCTGGATCTATCTTGCCAGCTTCTACCAATTTTTTCAGCACGGCAACGGTTGTACCACCAGCTGTTTCTGTGAAGATGCCTTCAGTTTCTGCCAACAATTTGATGCCTTCGATGATTTCAGCATCATCAACTGTTTCGATATTACCGCTTGTTTTTTGAGCAACTTCCACAGCATAGATGCCATCCGCTGGATTGCCAATTGCAATCGATTTAGCGATTGTATTCGGTTTCACCGGCTTGATAAAGTCGCGGTTTTCTTTGAAGGCTTGAGCAATGGGAGAACAGCCTTCAGCCTGGGCCCCGCTAAAACGCACGTTCTTACCTTCTACTAAACCAACTTCTACAAATTCTTGGAACCCTTTGTAAATTTTAGTAAAGAGCGAACCAGAAGCTAAAGGAGCAACGATATGGTCGGGTAGTTGCCAACCCAGTTGTTCAACTACTTCATAGCCCAAAGTTTTAGAACCTTCGGAGTAATAGGGACGCAAGTTGATATTGACAAATCCCCATCCATGTGTATTTGCAACTTCTGAACAGAGGCGATTGACCTGATCGTAGTTGCCTTTTACAGCCATGAGGGTAGGACTATAGATTAAGCTACCCAGAACTTTGCCGACTTCTAAGTCTGAGGGGATGAACACGCAGCAATCTAAACCGGCATGGGCGGCGATCGCGGCTGTAGAATTAGCTAAATTACCTGTACTAGCACAAGAAACAGTGGTGAAACCCAACTCTCGTGCCCGACTGAGGGCAACTGACACCACCCTATCCTTAAAGCTCAGGGTGGGCATGTTGACGGCATCATTTTTAATGTAAAGCTTATTTAAACCCAGGCGACGCGCTAGACGATGAGAACGCACCAAAGGTGTCATACCAGTTCCCACATCTATAACGTTGTCAGTTGCAACGGGCAAAAAGGGACGGTAGCGCCAAATCGAATTTGGCCCTGCTTGGATTGTTTCACGAGTCACAGTGCGACGTAGAGCGCTGTAATCATATTTGACTTCCAACGGCCCAAAGCACAATTCACAAACATTTTTAGCTTTGAGTTCATATTCTGCTCCACATTCCTTACACTTCAAAGCTTTAAATGTGGCTGTTGCTTGGGTTTGGGTTGTTGTTGCCTGAGTCATAAACTAGCTTTCCCTGTTTTTCCGTCAACTGTCGGATGAATACTAACACGAGCAAAAATCCCAGTCAAACATACCCGACTATTTTTATCGGGTATTGCTAGTACCCAAACCAGTAATTACTGTAAAATTTAAATATAAAGATACGTACACACCCGACTTTTACTGAAAATTCTCCTCTTTACTGAACAAAAGTAGTAGTTTAAATTACTCAATTTTATTACTGTGATTTATATGTATCAATTTTAAAGTGAAACGGTATAAGATTCCATCTCAGAAGGTTTATTAGACCTCTTGTAAAAGTCGGATACTCGCCAGAAAATAAATTTTCTGGCTGATAACTCAAGTCGGTTGAAACCGACTAATAACAGTATTTTTAGTCCGTTTCAACGGACTTTTGCTATTAGGCAGAGACTTGAGTCTCTGACGGTTCAAGTATTTTTGCAAGAAGTCTATTACTTTGTGTTGGAATTTAAATCTCCATCACAAAACCACATTTCTGATTGATTTCAGATCATGATTTTGAGATGTTAAAATAGTCAATCTCCAAAAGCATTGTTATATATGACTTTTATTATTTTTTTAAAAAGTAAAAAGCAAATGTTGAATATACTTATTCCTTTTTGTATAAGTTAGTTGTTTATACTGAAGTTAATTTATAAAACGAAATGTACATTTATACTTACACGTAATCGAGGGCGAGTTATTCACAGCATATAGCAAGTAAATGAAGTACAAATTTTCATCAAAAAGTTAGATAACAACAGACTTTCAACCCTGTTCCCTGCTACAAGTAAACTCCCTCAATAAATTTTTGAGGTGAGCTAATAATTTAATTCCCTCAGATATATAGGACTCATATTTGATTTTTGAAATATATGTAGTGGCGTTATGCCGTAGGCTAAAGCACCGTCCAAAGGCTTTGGTGCCGTACTCTCGCTGATAACACACCCTACAGATACTTAGATTTTTTCAGAAATCAAATCGGATTCCTACAGATTCCCAAAATACTAAAGCTCTGGGTTGAGATGACTGGTAGTTCCATAGGAATTACCAAGTTTTATATTGCTTAGAAATCGCAGATAAAAGTCCGAAAATCAACAAACACTTTTCTATGGTAAAACGAAACCAATCTATTAATCATCGGCGTAAGCGCTACCGATATTTGATAGCATCAGCATTATTAACTAGCAGCTATTTTCAATTGATTGCACCTGTATTAGCTGAAGGTACAACAGCTGGTCAATCAATCACCAACAGAGCAACTGCTACCTATGAAGATCCATCAGGAACAAGAGTTGATGCGACTTCCAACACAGTTACAGTAACTGTGGCAGAGGTTGCAGGTATCACCGTTACCGCCTCTGGAGTCACAGATAACAATGGTGGTAGCGTCGCTGTCAATGATTTATTGATATACACCTACACCATCACGAACGTAGGTAACGACCCAACCCTATTTAGAATTCCAAACTTCGCTTCTACAACCGGGCCGGGTACAGTATCAGGAACCTTACCAGGTGGTACAGCTAATAACCTGCAATACAGCACCGATGGCGGTAAAACTTGGGTGAACATGACTGGTAGTGAAGTCCTTACACCTTCGATCGCACCTGGTAATACTGTACTAGTACGCATACCAGTTACTGTACAAGCTGGGGCTATATCTGGCGACATCATTAAAGTTACTCTAGGTAATACTCCTGGTAATGCTCAAAACCAATTGCGGGTTCCCGATGGTGGTGACGTTTACACGGTAGATAATACAGGCACAGCGAACGGTGATATTGCTGGCGATCCTGTCAACGGTACACGTGAAGCTAGCGCCATCGATCAAATAACTGTTGGTTCAACAGTCAAAAACTACACCCTAGCAACCGTTCTCAAAACTCTCAGTGCTAATAATAATGCTGGCACATCCCAGATTACAGATGACAAACTCACCTACAATTTGAGTTTGCGGGTTGAGTCTACTGACTTAACAGGAAAAGGAATTACCCCAGCGCCATTGATAGGTACAAGTATCACTGTTGATGGTGTTGCTGGCGACTATATCTTAGTTTCTGATGCCATTCCTGCGGGTACAGATTTAGCAGCAGCACCAACTCCACCGCCTAATTGGGAAGCTGTTTACACAACCGATGCCATTACAACTGATGCGAATACAGCGAGTTGGAAGACTTTCCCTTTAAAAGGCGCTGACACACTTCCAGGCATAACCCGCGTTGGTTTTATTAATAGACCAACTAATCTAGGGTCTGTTGCTCCTGGTACAACAGTAAGCGGCTTCTCAATTCAGCTAGCTGTGGAATCAACAGCTACCTCACCATTGACCGTTGCTAACATCGCTCAATTGTTTGGTAAAACCCCTAACAATAACTTCCCAGTACACGACGAATCCGGCGACCAAAATCCCAGTAACTACAGTGGTTCTCCGGGTAATATGACACCTGCTGCTGGTACAGATAGTCCCGTTGGAACTGACCCCGGTGATGGTATTCCCGATACCCTACCTGCTGCTAGTGTTGATGATGGCTATATTAATAACCCAACCACACCTGAAACCGGAACCGACCCAGCTAATAACAACACTGGTGATGGTTCAGTAGGTGGTGAAGCAAACATCATTAAATTGGAAGTAACTGCCGCCTCAGCAATACTCAATGGCCCACAAAATGCACCAGATGCAATTGGCCCATCAGGTGGTACTAACGATGACTTCACAAACAAATCTTCCCTCGTTCCTGCTGGGACAGCACCGGGTAGCACACTTGACCCGTCAACAGTCGGTTTCACTAACACAATCAAGAATAGTGGTACGGCTACAAACAGTATCTCTCTTTTACCGACACCACCCGCTAACGCCGCTGATTTACCGACCAATACAATTGTCGTCATCACCTACAATAGTGAGTCAAGAAGCTATGTATGGAATGGTACGCAATTTTTGTATGATGCGGACGGGAACCCCAGCACACCAGGTACTGCAATTAATGCCACTTCTCAATACATTACAATTCCTAACGTAGCAGGGGGCGCTAGCGTCAATTATGGCGTAGAGGTCAATTTACCTTCAGGTACACAATTATCTACTGATATTGAGAGAGGTTTCCCTGTTCCGGTGACGGCTTTTGTAGATGATGCAACCCCTGGTTTAGGTGCAGAGACAGTCAAGAATATCACAATTGATCGCGTTTACACTGGTTTCTTAAAACTGACGAAGGTGTCACGAGTTTTACAAGGAACTGGCCCCGCAGTCCAAGGTACTGATGGTACTTTCAGTAGTACGTTGAAGAAGCCTGCTCCTGGGAATATTATTGAGTACCAGATTCAATACAAGAATATTTCTGATCCTCAAGCAGGTAGTGGAAATGTGATTTTGAATGCCGACAAGGTTGTGATTACTGAGGATGGTACGCTAACTCCCAATAATTGGGCGTTAGATAATGACGCTAATGGAAAAATTGATACTAGTAATGTTGTAGGTTCGGCGAAAGATTCTGGAACTGCAAATATGCAATTTTTCAGTGGTAATCCTGCTACTACTTCTAGCATTGACCAAACGGGAACTACGGTGAACACTGATATCACAAAATATGTGGATAGTGTGACTGGTCAAGTAACCCCAGGTGAGCAGAGAACGTTTACTTTCCAACGCAAGGTTAATTAGTAAGCTGTTCCACATATAACTTGCATAATTAGGGCGGGCAAGATGCCCACCCCACAAGAGTTTTATTTAATTTGATTATGTAATTTAGATGTTTTTTAGCTTACTCTGGCAACCCAAAATTACTGGGTTGAGTCTGACACAAAGACTTGGGGAAGGGGGACGCGGAGTTCCCTCCCTACACCAATAAATTTAATTTTGTGCAATTACTTATCAATCAGCAATTACAGTTTCAGAGGTTGTCTATTATGAATCGGGTTTCTATTGCAAGTGTCGGTGTGTTGGCTTTCATCGCCACAGTTCCTTTTGTTGGTTTCGTGTCGGGAATTTCGCACTCTCCAATTGCTGTTGCTCAAAATATCAAACCTCAACCGCAGTTGCAGTTACGGCTGGAGGCTGAAAAGCAAGTTGTAACTCAAAATCAGCAAGGTAAACAACAACTTAGCTGGCAACCACTGCAAGGTAAAGCCGTAGTACAACCAAAAGATGTGTTGCGTTATACCTTAATTGGTGTAAATAAAAGCGATCGCCCAATCAAAAATTTAACTCTCAATCAACCCATTCCCCAAGGAATGATGTACGTCTTGCAATCTGCCAATGCTAGCAATGATGCCAAAATTACCTACAGCATTGATGGCGGACGCAATTTTGTTGAAAATCCCACCCTTAAAGTTACTCTCCCCAACGGCAAAGTAGAAATTAAACCAGCACCAGCCAGTGTTTACACTCACATCCGTTTACAAATCCCATCATTAGCAGCAAAGACGACAGTCAAAGCAATCTATCAAACCCAAGTGCGCTGATTAAATCAGTGATCAGTCACTTGTGTTGATAACTGATCACTGAATCGCTGATAACTGATAACTGTCCAGGAGATGTGTTTAGTGAGCCGTCCTCAAAAACAAAAGCGGATTAATTCTCAAGGTGGCTGTTGCCGACGGTTAACAGCTACTTTTCTGCTGGGAAGTGCTTTGTATATAAATATACTTAAACCAGCAACAGCGCAACAAGTTAAAGAAATCTTCAATCAAGCTACTTATACATATACAGAGCCAGATAGTAGATATAGATACGAAGGAATTTCTAGTCGGTTGAATTTGAGTACTAACTCATTAATTGACCCATTTGGGAGGATTTTGGGTTGTGCAGGTACGCTCTTGCCTGATTATACAGGTTTTTCGGTCAGTATATACGAACCTAGCCCTGGCGATCGCACAGGAACAGAGTTGGGTAATTTGGTTTCTCTGACTCGCACAGAGTTGCCGGATGTGCCAAATAATCAGGTTCCTAGTGGTATCCAACCAAATATTGAAAATAGTAATCCCTACTTCCTGACGAATAACCCTGCCGGTCAATACAATTTCCTGCTTGATCCGAGCAAGGGTCAAACAAATGCAGGGAAAATTTATATTTTTGTGGTTAATCCCCCGGCGAACTCCATTTACAAACAGCGAAGGATCAAAATTCAAATCGTTGATAGTAGCGGCACAGTGGGTAATGAGGTTGTGCGTTATATTGCAACTTCTCTAGATGGTCAACCTATATCAATTACAGGTGAAACTACGGTAGAGGCAACAGTTGTTTCAGTTCCTAATGCAGAAGTAATAGGACTGAATTTATTAGCTTTTGAACTGACTACAAATATGTGTCCACCCAATCAGGTGCAGATTATTAAAACAGGCGATCGCGCCACCGCTGAACCTGGAGATACGATCATCTATCGCTTATCGGTCAAAAATTTGACTGATGTCGGTTTAACAAATGTGGTTGTCACGGATAATTTACCTTTAGGATTCCGGTTTTTAGCTAACTCTGTGCGGGGAGAGATAGATGGTCAATCAGTGACGGTGACTTCTGAACGCAGTGGAAATACGGTAATATTCCGTACAGATGCAACTATACCTACGGAAAAAGTCTTAAATATTGCCTATGCGGCGCAGCTGACGAGCGATGCTTTGCGTGGTAATGGTCGCAATAGTGCGATCGCCAATGCTCAAAGGGTTGACAACCTGTTTGGCGCTAAGGATGGCCCGGCAACACACCAATTAAAAATTCGTCCCGGAATTGTCTCTGACTGCGGCACGATTATCGGCCGGGTGTTTGTTGATAAAAATTTTGATGGTGAACAGCAACCTGGTGAACCGGGAGTACCGAATGCGGTGATTTTTCTGGAGGATGGCAACCGGATTACTACTGATCCTAAGGGTTTGTTTTCTGTGGCTAATGTTTTGCCTGGAAGTCATACGGGTGTATTAGACCTGAGTAGTGTTCCTGGTTATGCGATCGCTCCTAATCGAAAGTTTCGGGAACGCAATAGTTTATCTCGTTTGGTGCGTTTGTCACCTGGGGGGTTGGTACGGATGAATTTTGCAGTCACGCCTACCTCTGTGGAGCCAGTGAAAAAATGAATCCCAGACTGGATTATGCAACTATTTTTAATTTGAGGTTGATCGGGATAGTTACAGGGGGATTGAGTCTGGTTTTATACTCTGCTGTGGTCAGGGCTGAATCTGTAGAGCAAACACTGGTTTCTTGTGTGGGTCTAAATTCTAGCGTTGCTGAATTTGGGGGTGAATGTCTCACGCAAAGGCGCAAAGACGCAAAGGTAAGATTTGAAAGTGACATTGAAACTGCTGCACAAGGATTTCAACCAACCGCTGAATTATTTAGAAGTTCACGTACAATAATTACTGCTCAAGCTCAAGAGCAAGTTACTGCCTCATCTCCTCTGAAAATCCTCGCTCCAATGCCTGATGCTGTTCTGGATGTGCCAGCGACTACGGTGATTTTGCAATTTCCTGTTGGTAATCGGGTGGAATTGCGGGTGAATGGGAAGTTGGTGGATTCTTCGTTGATGGGCAAGACGGAAACTGATACTAGCACCAATTTGATAACGCAGACATGGTACGGTCTTTCGTTGATGGCAGGTGATAATAGTATCTCTGCACAGGTTGTGGGAGGGACTGAACCGCCTGTGACGGTGCGTGTGATGGTACGAGGGACGGCGCAACAATTGAAGTTGGAGACGGTTGAGTCTCGTATCCCGGCTGATGGACGTTCTGTGGCTACAGTCCGGGGTCAATTGCTGGATAAGAATGGGAATCGGTCTGATCAAAATGCTGTTGTGACTTTGAGGGCGACTGCTGGGGAGTTTGTTGGTACAGATTTTAAACCTGAGCAACCCGGTTTTCAAGTGGAGGTGCGTAAGGGGGAGTTTAACGCAAGTTTGCGATCGCATATCAAAGCACAAACTGTACAAATCCAAGCAACAGCTAACAATTTAGAAGCCTTTACCCAACTGCAATTTGAAACAGCACTGCGTCCTAGTTTGGTGACTGGGGTGATAGATTTGCGCTTGGGAGCCAGAGGCACAAATTATTATGGGAGTTTCCGTGATTTTCTGCGTCCAGATCAGGACGAAAGTACGCAATTAGATATCAATTCGGCGATATTTGCGACAGGTGCGATCGGGGATTGGTTGTTTACTGGAGCATACAATAGTTCTCGTAGCCTCAACGAAGATTGTAACTGTGATAATCGTCTGTTTAAGACGTACCAATTCAGTGAGCAAAACTACCCCGTCTATGGCGATAGCTCTAAAGTTGATGTATTTGCCCCTTCGATTGACAGTGTATTTCTACGTTTTGAGCGATCGTCTCCCATTCCCGGGGCTGCCCCTGATTATGCTATGTGGGGAGATTATAACAGTGAGGAGTTCGCCCGTTCATCGCAGCAATTTACTGCTATCACTCGTCAACTGCATGGCTTTAAAGCTAACTACAATTTGGAGAATCTGCAAGTTACGGGTTTTTATGGCAACCATCTAGAAGGGTTTCAACGCGATACTATTGCTCCTGATGGCACTAGTGGCTTTTACTTCCTGTCGCGGCGGATATTGGTTCCAGGTAGTGAAAATGTATTTGTCGAGTTAGAAGAACTCAATCGTCCTGGGACTGTGCTGCAACGTCAACAGCTCGACCGAGGGGCAGATTACGAAATCGATTACGATCGCGGTACTCTCATATTCCGTGAACCGATTCTCCGCACTGATATCGATCAATTTGGTCAAGTGTTAGTACGTCGGATTATTGTGAGCTATCAATACGATAGCCAAGACTCTGATAGTAATATCTTTGCTGGTCGTCTGCAATATCATCTTTCTCGCACACTCAACCACGAAAGTTGGTTAGGAGCTACTTATATCCAAGAAAATCAAGGGGTGCGTGATTTTCAACTCTATGGTGCAGATGCACTAATCGCTTTAGGGAATAGGGGTAAGTTAATCGCAGAGTATGCCCATTCCACCAATGATTCGGAACTGATGGGAGAGGTTGATGGTGATGCTTATCGTTTGGAAGCTGAAGGACAGATTACTGACGGTATTCAAGGACGTGCTTATTATCGCTTTGCGGATACAGGCTTTGCCAACAATGCCACTATCAGTTTTGTCCCTGGACAAACCCGCTATGGGGCGCAGTTAATAGGTAAGCTCACTTCCAGTACTAATGTCAGAGTGCAATATGACCACGAAGACAATTTTGGTATTGCACCCCAACCCCTAGATACTTTTGAAGAACTATTTACACCGCGATCGCAAGCTGTACCGGGTAGTAAGGTCGATAATTCTCTGACAACAATTACTGCTGGGATTCAACAACGTTTTGGTAAAGCCACTGTCGATTTAGATTGGATTCACCGTGATCGAGATGACCGTATCGCAGTGAATGCATTAACTACTAATTCTGATCAATTGCGATCGCGTTTTACGTATCCCCTAGCTAAAAATCTTACTTTCCAAGCCCAAAATGAATTAACTCTCTCTTCTGAGGTTGATTCTATTTACCCAGACCGTACTATCTTGGGGTTGAATTGGGCAGTAATTCCCGGTATAAATGTTAGTTTAGCTCAACAATTTTATACTCGCGGTCAGTTTGATGGTAACTCTATCACTAGTTTAAGTGTGAATGGCGAACACAAACTTGGCTCGGATACTATCTTAAGTGGTCGTTATTCGATTTTGGGTGGTGCTAACGAACTAACTACTCAAGGGGCAATAGGTTTGAATAATCGCTGGATGATTGCTCGTGGATTACGGCTCAACCTGGCGTATGAACATGTATTTGGCGGCTTCTTCGGACGGACTGCCACAGGTCAACAATATGCTCAACCCTACGCTTATGGTCAAGCTGCATCGGCGATCGGGTTTGAGGGTGGCGATAGCTACAGCGTTGGGCTGGAATATTCTGATAATCCGCAGTTTCAAGCTAGCGCTCGTTACGAGTATCGCTCCTCATCTAGTGGTTCTAACACGGTAATTTCCGCTGCGGCTACAGGTAAAATCTCTCCAGCCCTCACAGCCTTGGTACGTTATCAACAAGCCAACTCCGCCAACCAGAAGTTTTCGGGATTGGGAGATACTGCCAATCTCAAACTGGGTTTAGCTTACCGCGACCCCAACAACGATCAATTTAATGCTTTATTGCGTTACGAATATCGCCAAAATCCAGCCACTATCCCAGACACGATTTTATTAGGTAGTGGTACAGGTTCTGAAGACCATACCTTTGCTTTAGAAGCTATCTATGCCCCCAATTGGCAATGGGAATTCTACGGTAAGTATGCTCTGCGTAACAGTACCTCATACTTAGCTAACGATTTAGTCGGCACAAGTATGGTTAATCTGGCACAACTCCGAGCTACCTACCGCTTGGGCTACAGCATGGATTTAGTCGGTGAAGCCCGTTGGATTGGTCAATCTAACTATACAGAGACGGGCTTTGTTGTCGAGTCAGGGTACTATCTCACGCCGAATCTGCGCCTTGCTGCTGGATATGCCTTTGGTAATGTTGATGATCGAGATTTCTCTGGCACGCGCTCAGCAGGTGGGCCATATTTGGGTTTAACCCTCAAACTTAATGAATTATTCGACGGTTTTGGACAGCAAAAAGCTTTACCACCGCCACAACAATCCACAACTTTAGTAAATAGACTCAAGAATGCAACATTGGGTAGAAATTGAGGAATTAAATATATGACATCACTTAATCAACATGGTAGATTTGCGGATACATTGGGCAACCTAGAGAACAAAGAATTTAAGAATGTGGTAGTGCGATCGCTGTTATCCAATCAAAATCAGGAGCTAGTAAAGCATCAATGAGTCTACTGTTAAAATGTCTTTTAGCGGTCAATCACAACCCCCTCAACCGCTATAAAAAACTACTAAGTAGCCTTGCTCTCTCATTATGCGCCCTGAGTTCTGGCATACAAGTTGCTCAGGCGGAAGGCAGTCGCACACTATACCCAAGTAGCGCTCCTGCCAACAGTAACAGAGCTAACATCGATTGGCGTACTGATAAGTATGGTAATCTCATTTTGCGGCGTACCCTGCTTAAGGTCTTTGCCAATAAAGATGAGTATATTCTTTTGGGTTCCAGCGCAGTTGGGGTCGATAATGGTAACATCCGCGTTTATAATCCTGGTCGTGTAAGTGGCAGTATTGGTAGTGAAACTGTTCCCAACACACCAGATTTTATCTGTACTTCTCAAGCTGGACGAGGCTTTATCTCAACTCGCCAACAAGAGTTAAATGGCCCCCGCGCTATTTCTGGTGGAGGCAATCCTAACGGCTACATTCCCTGCTACTATCAAGCTCCATCCACCGGAGTTTATGACATCGTTTTCTATGGCCCTTTGGGAGATAACTCTTCAGAAAATGCTACTCCCACTGGTGAGATTGGTTTGAGTAGTGGGAACAACTTTAATGCTGAACAAAAAACAAGTGTTGCAGCTTGGGATGTAACTGTCAGGAGTAGTGATCAAACTTCAACAACCGATATAAACGGACGGCTATTCAGCTATTATCTGGCTTTATTTACTGGTAATAACGGTCGATATCTGAATTTCTCGGTCTATCCAGTGACTACAGATGGCTTCCGATACAAAGTAGAACTTAGAGGCACTGATCCCAATGGATTCGCTCTCTATGGTAATCAAGCTGGCTTTTTTGACAGTGATGGTAAAACGCCTCTCTACCACGACGTATTAGGCTCGAGTAGTCAGCTGACTAGCTTGGAAGGTAGTGTTAGTTTAGCTCGTCCTCAATACGCTACCTTTTTTAACCCCATTGACGCCAACGTACTTCCATACGTTGAACGTTACAAACAAGATGGTACTTTAGAAGCAACTGGTACTCCCATTAACCCAATTATTCCTGTTATTAATAACTTACAGTTCAACGGCACAGTGACAGGAAATAACAGTACTTACGGTACGGGTGGTACTTTTAGCTTTGGCAGCAATGTTACAGGTACTTACGAACTAATTATCAGCCGAGATGGCAGCAATTTTGATCCCAGCAATTCACAAAACCGTATTTTGCGAGGGGTTATGACCACAACGGGATCACAAACGGTTAATTGGGATGGTAAAGATAACAGTAACAATTTTTTCCCAGTTGCCAGTGATTACAAAGTCCGCGTCCGAACTTTTGGAGGTGAATATCACTTTCCCTTACTGGATGCAGAAAACAATTTTACTGGCGGCCCTACCATTACAATGCTGAATGCTACTAATCCTATAGGCAATACTAGAGGATTCTATGACGATCGCGCTTATAAAACTATCGGTGGTACTCAAATCGGTATTGCTGGGCAAGTACTCTGTGGTATCAATCCACCAAACCCAGCCTTCAGCGACCCAATTAACGGTTTTGACACCGCCAGCAATGACAGGAAGTTTGGTCAATCTGGTAACGCTGGTAACGCCGGGACATCATGCAACGGCTCTTTTGGAGATACCAAAGGACTAGATTTATGGACTTATTATCCTGGTCAAACTGAACCAACTCCATTTAATATTGTTGATGCAGTTTCCACCAACGCCGGCAAAATCATCATTAACGAAGTTTTGTATAGCGAAACGGGTACTACTAGCAGCGCTAACGATGAGTTTATTGAAATTTATAATGCTTCTTCTTCAGCTGTAGATTTAAGTGGTGTTAAGTTAGCAGATGGACACCTAACTGCTAGTGATAACGATAATACTAACGGTTTTACTTATACATTCCCTAACGGCACAATTTTACAACCAGGGCAATATGCAGTAATTTGGATTGGCGATAACAACACTAATCATCAAGCCACAGCCGCCGCTTTTCAAGCTTGGTTGCGACAAACTCCCAAACTCAACAACTTGGGTGATGATATCTGGCTGTACGATAATCAAGATAAAATTATTGACTATGTAGCCTATGGCAGTGCTAACGAGATTAACACGCCTCCCGCAAGTGTGCTGAATCTCTGGAATAATACTTATCAGGCTTCTCTCGTTGGGGCTAGCAATGGTCAATCGATTAGCTTGACCCCTAATGGTCAAGATACTAATACTAGTGCTTGCTGGGAAGCCAGCACCAGCGGAAACGCCAGTACACGCTGTCCAAACTACCTGCCAACTAGAGACACTGATACTATTACGGGTCGTGTGACTAGCGTCGGCGAGAATAATAACGGTGCTACTGCTGCTAGTGCCAAGTTGCTGTTAGTAAAACGCATCACCCGCATTAACAACCAAGACTTAACTGATATTGTGGATGGTCTGAGTAGTGTTCCTACTAGCGCTGCTAACTATGTACCAGAACCCTATGCAGGTGATGATAATGATTCTATCTGGCCTGCTGGTTACTTGCGGGGATTGATCAATGCTGGCACTGTTAAGCCGGGGGATGAGTTGGAATACACTATTTATTTTCTATCTAAGGGTGCGAGTAGTGCTACTAACGTGAAATTCTGTGACTTAGTTCCTAGTAATAGTACTTTTATCCCTATTGCTTTTAATGGTAATACGCCATCCGACGGTGGTTTACCAAAATCAGACCAAGGTATTGCATTGGGGTTTAGTTCTAATACCCCTACGGTTTACCTAAGTAATATACAAGATACAAGCGATCGCGGGCGTTTTTATCCTGTCAATGACCCAGACACACCGTTATCCTGTGGTTCCAACACCAATGGCGCTGTGTTCGTGAATGTCACACGAAATCCAGATTTACCTAATTTACCCGCAGCTACTCAAACCAACAAGCCAGCCAATTCTTATGGTTTTATTCGCTTCCGCGCTAGGGTTAAATAATTCGTAATTCGTAATTACGTCTGATGTGAATTAAAAACGGCTCTATCGTACTTGTTATACTAAATAAACACTCTGTTAAGAGGGAACAGGGAACGGGGAACAGTGAAAAGAGCAATCTGAAAGAGTCGATTGCCTCGTGAATTTCTTCAGAATAGTTTCAATCCCTAATAGGTTGTTTGAAAAGTCTAAATTAATACTAAAATAGGCGATTAGAAATCGCGACTATACAGACAAAACCTACCTTCGTGGGTTTCAAGAACTCGATTTTCCGTATTTTCCAAAGGAGGTGGACTTCGCTTGTGTAGTAGCGAATTATATGAGACTGTTGGTCAATTCACGATGGGTTAAACCCCCCACCCCTAAAGCCTTGTTTTTGCGTTTCTTTCCCGCCCTGCAATAAATTGATTGCTCATAGCCCAAGTGCATTTAAACGCACTGAAATTAAAGAAATTTAAGATTGATTTGGGCTGATGGGTTAGACCCCTTATCAATTCGCCAACAGTCTCATTATATTCGCCCAAAACTTTTCAAACATCCTCTTAGGTTAATTAAAACCAACTGGGAATTTAGCGCTTAAATAGCTCCTAAATTCGTTTCAATCCCTAATAGGGGTTTAGGTTAATTAAAACCCAAGAAATTAGTCAATAGAACGCGATCGCCTTGTTTCAATCCCTAATAGGGATTTAGGTTAATTAAAACGTAAGTAGTGGCACTAATTCTTCAACATCTGCGTTTCAATCCCTAATAGGGATTTAGGTTAATTAAAACTGAGTGAAAATTATAAACATTTGGCGAATCATCAAACTAATGTTTCAATCCCTAATAGGGATTTAGGTTAATTAAAACCCTTATCCGACTCCCCATCTACAAACAATAAAATGTTTCAATCCCTAATAGGGATTTAGGTTAATTAAAACGCTGTGCCTCCATCGCATCGAAAATTTTTTGTTGAGTTTCAATCCCTAATAGGGATTTAGGTTAATTAAAACCTGGTTAAATACCCGACACAATAGACATAAAATGTTTCAATCCCTAATAGGGATTTAGGTTAATTAAAACGTTTCTCGAATTAAAGTGGAATATTGACGGCAAGACGTTTCAATCCCTAATAGGGATTTAGGTTAATTAAAACAGGATGGAAAAAGCTTTGTCATCAATGAAAGTGATGTTTCAATCCCTAATAGGGATTTAGGTTAATTAAAACAATTGAATTTCAAGGGATTGTCCAGATTTTTTGATGTTTCAATCCCTAATAGGGATTTAGGTTAATTAAAACCGAACTGAACCCACAGAAAGAAGATTATCTATGGAAGTTTCAATCCCTAATAGGGATTTAGGTTAATTAAAACACCCTCACCTAAAGATGGTTCAAGGCTTGTAACTTGTTTCAATCCCTAATAGGGATTTAGGTTAATTAAAACACACCATCAACAGCACCCAAAATATTTAATGTCGTTGTTTCAATCCCTAATAGGGATTTAGGTTAATTAAAACCCTTAGACTCCATCATTTGGTAATTAGTGAGTGTTTGGTTTCAATCCCTAATAGGGATTTAGGTTAATTAAAACTTTCTTACGATATCGCCCTAACACTGGATACCAGTTATTTAGTTTCAATCCCTAATAGGGATTTAGGTTAATTAAAACTCAACTATTAGGAGTATAAAAATTTTAAAGATCGTTTCAATCCCTAATAGGGATTTAGGTTAATTAAAACAAAATAAAAATACAGTTGGCAGTTCAAATGTAGGGTTTCAATCCCTAATAGGGATTTAGGTTAATTAAAACTTTCTGAGAGTAATTATTTTTGGTCAAAATTTCCAGGTTTCAATCCCTAATAGGGATTTAGGTTAATTAAAACGGATTAAATAATTAATTACCTAATATTTTGTTCGTTTCAATCCCTAATAGGGATTTAGGTTAATTAAAACGATGTGAACTGTGAGCAACTGCCCAAGCTGTAATTGTTTCAATCCCTAATAGGGATTTAGGTTAATTAAAACTTGAATCCGGCTAGCAGTTCAGTGGCATTTATGCGTTTCAATCCCTAATAGGGATTTAGGTTAATTAAAACCTCTTGAAGAAGACAGAAAGCTCCGTCTAGGTAGTTTCAATCCCTAATAGGGATTTAGGTTAATTAAAACGTGATGTTCTGGCTACGAAAAGTTTACTTACAATGGTTTCAATCCCTAATAGGGATTTAGGTTAATTAAAACTGAACTACGGAGGATACATAGATTTATTAGAACAAACGTTTCAATCCCTAATAGGGATTTAGGTTAATTAAAACCGTAAGTGTCAGCAATATCAAATGTCACTGAAGAACGTTTCAATCCCTAATAGGGATTTAGGTTAATTAAAACGTTGTTCCGTTTTCACCAACTACAAAGGTTAAAACGGGTTTCAATCCCTAATAGGGATTTAGGTTAATTAAAACTGTGGCAGAGCAAGTATCTTTAGTGGTTGCGAAAGACGTTTCAATCCCTAATAGGGATTTAGGTTAATTAAAACGGGTATTGTTGCCGTGTGGGTAGCGTCAAAGATGTTTCAATCCCTAATAGGGATTTAGGTTAATTAAAACGGCCGGGGTCTGCGAGCCTTGGTATATTTGGTTTTCAAGGTTCAAAAGTGGCAACCTGTAGCTAAGATACCTTTTCAGACGTTTGGTTGTCAAGAGCGCAAGAATAATAAATAACCTCAAAAGCAATTGTGATAAGGATTTGAGGGGGTGGTGTCAACCTCCAAAACACTCAAAGAGGATTCAAAGCTAGAGAGGATAAGCTTTTCAGGCGCAAAATTTTGTTTTGTTTGAAAAACACCTACTGGTTGACCCCATAATTACTAATTCACATTAGGCGTTAATTCGTAATTCGTAATTACGCTCCTTCGGACGCTCGTACCTCGCTCTAAGCGAGGCTATACCGTAGGCTTTACGCTGCGCTAACGCTACCGCTACGAAGCGCATAATTCGTAATTAAGTTTTGTAATGGGGATTGAGCGCCAAGTCACCAGGGGGAAACCTGCGCTCTGACGGCAGTTGTTCATGGGGGAAACCACGCCACTTGCGCGGCTGCTGGGAAACCCGTCCAACGCAGTGGCTCCCCAAGATCACACTGCCTCAACTTTGTGATACCAATTCTCTAAAATTCGGCTACACATTCAAACTCCGAAACCCATACTAAATAAGAGTTTCTTAATTACGAATTACGAATTACGAATTACGAATTGGTATAAGACAGACTCCAACACAAAACTTGCGGACTTAAACCCACGGAACTAGTTAAGGGAGGGGTACGCTAACAAAGCTGGCTGGGCTAACGCCGAAATTCCCATTACCCCTAATCCCCACTCCCTTTCACAACGATCGCCTGATCTATCGCCTTGTCAAAAGCTTGCAGTGCCTGGTTGACTTCTGCCTCTGTGACAATCAATGGAGGTACAAATCTCACAACTTTTGGCCCGGCTGGTACAAGCAATACGCCCTCATCGATGGCAGCTTTGACAATATCAGCAGCAGTTAGCTGAGTATCAGATGTCAATTCCAAACCGTTGATTAAACCCCAGCCGCGAATCTCCCTAATCTGGTGCGGATATTTGGCAGCGATCGCTTTTAATCCAGCACGTAACTGTTCGCCTCGTGCTTGCACATTCTGCAAAATGTTTTCTCTTTCTAATGTTTGGCAAACAGCAAGTGCTACTCCACACACAAAGGGATTACCGCCAAAGGTGCTAGCGTGTTCTCCGGGTTGGAAAACATCACAGAATTTCTTACTCATCATTGCCCCAATGGGGATACCACCACCCAAGCCTTTAGCACTGGTGAAAATATCCGGTTCAACACCCAGATGTTCGTAACCCCACCAATAACCAGTGCGCCCCATGCCAACTTGCACTTCATCGAAAATTAACAAAATCCCGGTTTCGTCGCAAATCTGCCGTAGCTTTTTGAAATAGGCGACATCTCCCGGACGCACACCGCCTTCTCCCTGCAACGGTTCAATCAAAATCGCCGCTACACGGTAGTCACCTTCATCTAACTCGCTAATCGCTACTTCCACAGCGTTAATGTCGTTGTAATTGACGTAATGGAAACCAGGCATCAAAGGATCAAAATGTTTTTGATACTTTGGTTGCCCTGTGGCGGTAATCGTTGCCAGAGTCCGCCCGTGGAAACTAGCGTTGGCGGTTAAGATAATTGGTTTTTCAATGTCTAATACCGTGTGGGCATATTTTCGCGCTAGCTTAATTGCCGCTTCGTTAGCCTCAGCCCCAGAGTTGCAGAAAAATACGCGATCAGCGCAGGAATGTTGAATAATCCAATTTGCCAACTCACCTTGTTCTGGAATGTAGTACAAATTAGAAACATGATGCAGCTTTTGGATTTGACGTGTCACCGCTTCCACCATTGCTGGATGGGCGTGTCCCAAAGTACAAGTGGCAATTCCTGCTACAAAGTCCAGATATTCCCGCCCCTGTGTATCCCAAACCCGACATCCAGCACCCCGTTCTAAAGCTAGGGGAAAACGGGCATAGGTAGACATGACAGCCTCATTGAAGCTGTCTACATTAAAAGGACTAGAAGCGATGGAATCGGAATTTGGGGGAATGGTGGCTTGTTCAGCTAGAGTTTGTACGCTCATTACCTCTCCTCCTGAAAGTTTTTGATCATATATATTTACTAGTGTCCTCGAAATCCTTAAAAAATTTTTACGAAAAAAAGTAAAGATTCAAAATTGAACTGGGCTTTCCCCGTTACCAAGAAGACGCGGAGACGCGCTTAAGGGGAGACGCGGAGCGCGACCCTTCTCAAGGTCGAAGCACTGGTCAAAAGCCCCCGAATGCGAGTTGTGGAGGCAAAAAATGTTTTCCTTGCTTGAATCCCCTAGCTTTTAGTTATGGGGACTCTCCGCGTCACCCGAAGGGTGACGCTCGCAAGCTCGCTAACGCAGTCGCCTGCGGAGGGAAACCCTCCTTTACTCGCTGTCTCACCGCGTCCAAACGTCTCCGCGTCCTCATCAACTCACACCCTTTTTAAACGCCTTATTTATCACTTTTAAGCGTTCCCTCTTCCCTTGAGGCTAACGCTGAAATATCCTCAAACATATCGCAGTAGTAAAAAACTTTGTACTCAACTCTTGAGCAAAAATATCAACGTATCCAAAAAGAACTAATGATCGGAGCGATCGCTCTGGGCGGAGTTTTCCTCATTGGTACTTTGTGGTATAGATTTATAGAGGGCTGGTCTTGGGAAGACGCGGCTTACATGACAGTAATTACCTTAGCTACTGTAGGATATGGAGAAACACATCCACTTGGTAGCCGAGGCAGACTATTTACAATTGCTTTAATTTTTTTAGGTGTCGTCAATATCGGCTACATTGTCAACAGATTCACAGAAGCGATTATTCAAGGCTACTTTCAAGAGGGTATTCGCATACAGCGACAGAGGCGATTGATGGAATCTCTCATAGAACATTACATCATCTGTGGATTTAGTCGCACTGGTCGTCAAATTGCTAAGGAATTTCGGGCAGAAGGCGTCAGCTTTGTTGTGATTGATTCAGAACTAGAATCTGTCCAGAGGGCACAAGTAGAAGGTTATACAGTATACCAAGGTGATGCAACACTTGATGATACACTTTTGAAAGTTGGTGTTGAAAGAGCGATTTGTATTGTTGCGGCTCTGCCCTCAGATGCAGAAAACTTATACACAGTATTATCAGCAAAAACACTTAATCCCAAGATTAGGGCGATCGCTCGCGCCAGCACAGAAGAAGCCTTACAAAAATTGCAGCGTGGTGGGGCGGATGCGGTGATTTCCCCCTACATTACCGGCGGTAAACGGATGGCTGCTGCTGCTTTGAGACCACAGGTATTAGATTTTGTCGATGGTATTCTCACAGGTGCAGATCGCCAATTATACATGGAAGAATTTTTACTTGACCCGGCTTCTTGTCCCTTTGTTGGTCAAACTCTGCAAAAAGCGAAATTGCGATCGCAAACTGGGGCATTAGTTCTGGCAATTCGCCGCTACGATGGCACCCTCATCGGTGGCCCCACAGGTGACACAGTTCTGATACCAGGAGATACCCTAATTTGCATGGGCACAGCTGAACAACTACGTAGCCTCAACCAAATTCTCGGCCCCATTGGTTCACAGAACTTGCGTAAACCAAAAAATACATAAATTTTGGCCGGGTGTTTGTGGGCTGGCAGGCTAACGTTGCCCATTCACCCGCCGCTAGTAAACTTTTAGACTCAACCAACCATTCTTATACAGTCGGTGTGCAACGCGATTATTAGACCGTTTTTACAGGAATTTGAAGTATAAACTCTGTGCCTTGTCCCAATAAAGAATTCACTTCAATCGTTCCACAGTGCTTCTCAACGATGATTTGGCGAACGATCGCCAATCCTAAACCAGTTCCCTTACCCACACCCTTGGTCGTAAATAAATTCTCAAAAATCTTTTGCTTAATTTCCTCGGTCATCCCGATCCCATTGTCTTGAATCTTGATCATTGCCCATTGCCGATCATTTGATAGTTGGATCGTGACCGTGATTCGGTTAGGGTGTAACTGAATTTCTGAAAAACTTTTACCTTGATTAGAATCATCCAGCGCATCGATCGCATTGGCGAGTAGATTCATAAAAACCTGATTCAGTTGTCCTGGAAAGCACATGATAGATGGCATCTCATGATAGTTTATGACAACCTTAATGGCTGGGCGATGTTCATTTGCCTTCAGGCGATGCTTAAGAATAAGCAACGTGCTGTCAAGACCTTCATGAAGATTGAAGAGGACTCGATATTCTGCATCGCTTCTAGAGAATGTTCTAAGACTAGTGCTGATATTTGCAATACGCTTGATGCCTTCACGCATGGAATAGAGTGTTTTGGGTAAATCTTCCCGCAAATAAGCGAGATCGATTGTTTCGATCTTCTCCTCAATTTCCCGCCCTGGATTGGGAAATGTTTTCTGGTATAGATCAACCAACCCAAATAGATCTCGCACATAGTCTTGTGCAGGTTGCAAATTGCCTGACAGAAAACCAACTGGATTATTGATCTCATGGGCGACACCGGAAACTAGGTTGCCAAGGGCTGACATTTTTTCCCGTTGGATGAGTTGTAGTTGAGAATGCTGTAATCGCTCTAGTGCTAATTGCAATTGAGAGGTTTGAAGTTCAAGCTTCTGATTCAAGTCTTGTAGAGCAATATCTGCTTGCTTCCGCTCGGTAATGTCTTGATAGGTTCCAAGGATTCCGATAACTTTACCACTTGCGTCGTGCAGAGGTGCCTTGTTGGTTTCCAGCCAAGCCTTTTTTCCATCCCCTTGAAGTTGGGGTTCTACGATTCCCAGTTCAGCATGATTGGCTAACATGACACGGCGATCGCACTCTCGAAAGAAGTCTGCTTCTTCTGTCTTCCATGCCAAGTCATAATCAGTTTTGCCAATAATATTTTTGGGAGAGCCGACTCCTGCATCTTCTGCAAAATTTTGGTTGCAGCCCAAGTAAACTGAATTTCGATCTTTCCAGAAAATCGCTTCGGGCAGTGTATTCATGACCAATTGCAAAAGATGCTGAGAGGCTTTCAGTTCACTCTCTACTTGTTCACGACAAATACTTTCTTGCTCATGAGCTTGTTTGAGTGCTTTGATCTCTGCCTGAGATTGGCTAAGTGCTTGCTCTAAATCCATAATCACCTCGTTCAGCCGACTCAAGGGATCATCTAACTTATCCATCACCACACCTCCAAATAAGAGCAGGAATTTTCTGTTAGAGTTCCCAGATGCAGCTATCGGTCTAACGTTGCCCATCACCTGCACACAATATGGTTGGTAGAGACGCTTCAAAAGCGCCTCTCTACATCTGGTGGAATAACAAAAAATCGCAGTATGAGGGGTGATACCCCTGAATAACCAGCAGTATCCTTTGAGAAGTCGGGGATCTGGACACCGCGAATTTTCACAAATCACATAGGACTGCTACAGTATTGATGATTAGACTTCTTGCAAAAATACTTGAACCGTCAGAGACTCAAGTCTCTGCCTAATAGCAAAAGTCCGTTGAAACGGACTAAAAATACTGTTATTAGTCGGTTTCAACCGACTTAAGTTATCAGCCAGAAAATTTATTTTCTGGCGAGTACCCGACTTTTGCAAGAGGTCTATTGCAGGCAAAATTTAAAGAGGGAACAGGAAATAAGCTTAACTGTTTCCTGTTCCCTGCTTCGGTTGTGTCTGTCTTTGTGCGAATCTAGCCTAACTTATCCGAAATCATGCTGACATCAACAGCTAGCTTTTGTCCCAACTTGAGCAACTGACGGCACTGATGCACATCTTCTTCATTATTTACAGTTGTGACACACAGCGGTACGAGCTGATTGTGCAAACGGCTAAAGTAGAGTTCTTGGGAACGCTGTAGAGATATGCCAAGATTTAGTTGATCCCCGATATCAATCAATCGCTCCAATCGTTGGATGTCTGCATCAAAACTACCATTAGCATCATGCAATAATTGCCAAAGCGATCGCACAATCAACTGCTCTAGCATTTGTCTACCTTCGGGAATATCCAACCGACAACGCAGATGTTTCGCTTCAGTGGCGATCGCTTCTAATTCTACTATGTGGTTCCAGCTTGCTTGGGATTCAGTGATATCTTGCTCAAGCGATCGTAATGTTGTCATACAACGATACCCTAAAGCTATCTCCGCTGCTACTTGCAATTCTTGCGGTACCACTAATTCATCCCGATAGAACGCCATGATGATACCATAATTTTCACGGTACGCTTGGGTATATAGTTGGTCTAATCGTGTCAGTGTTTCCTGACTTAGCAACCGCATAATCCGGTGGCGTTCTTCAGCAAAAAGATTTTGTAAACTGAAAGCCTCTTCTCCAAATAGCTGCGTCATCACCAAAATAGTATGAGCCGCACTTGCCTGTTGCAGCGCCCCAAACAGCTTTTCTTTTAATTGGCTGTAATCGCGTCGTCCAACAAATGGTTGAATGCAACAGTGAAAATCCCAGCCTCCCAAATGCAGTACAGCAAATACTAAATGTTCGCTTTCCCAGGTAATTTCTGACACCAGCTTTAAATGTCCCACCACCAAAGTTAATGATCCCAAGCGTTGTAGTTGGTAATCTAGCTCATTGGCGGTGTAGCAATAAACGCGCTTTTGCTGAGTACTGGGTAATGTTAGCGGTAGCGGGGCGTTTAGCCCGTGCTGAGTGCTGTTAGCGGTAGCGGGGCGTTCAGCCCGTTCTGAGTCCTGAGTGATTACTGGGTGTTGGGTTTTAGATGTTGATCCCTGGTTGTTAAATAAAGAAGTAATTGCATAATGTGCTGCTACTTGCTTAAAATCAACCTGAGCAGTTAGCACCAGTTGGCGATAAATTTCACCACCATGTTTGAAATGGTCTACATTACTAGGGGCTAAACCCAGGTGTTTGAGAAAACCTGCTTCCAATTGCACACCCGATACATCCCCCGCCAGTTCCAAAGCACGGGCAGCGTAGCGGAGAATTTGAGTGCCTTCTGGGCGAGAAAGTTCTTCAAAAAACCAGCCACAACTAGTAAACATCAGTAACGCGTGACGCTGCATTTCCAACAAGCGCAATGCATCTACTTGCTCAGCTGCTGTCAGTTTGTGGGTTTGATGGTGGGAGAGAAAACGACTAATATTAGCAGGAGAGCGATCGCGCATGACTTCGATATATTCATCTCTTGCTTGCCAGGGATCACGAAATAGTCGTCTACCTTGTTCCTCATACACCTCAATTAATTGATCCCGCAACCAATTTAAAGCATTCCGCAACGGACGACGCCATTTTTGATGCCAAAGACTACCTTCACCACCACAACCACAGTCATCTTGCCATCTATCTACACCGTGGGCGCAACTCCATGCTGTGACTGACTTTAATTCTACTTCCCAGGTTGGTGCATTTAAACTCAAGTAGTGAGCAAAGTTTGTCACCGCCCAACCGTGTTGAGGAAATTCCTTGGTAAAGGCGTAGGCCAAAGTTTTCTCGGTGCCTTTTTTGTGGTGTCCAAAGGTTTCTCCATCTGTCGCCACAGAGATCAATTGTGCTGGACGATGATCCCCACGCACCGCCGAACCAATACGTCCCGCAAAGTGATGGGAATTATAGACGACATCACTAAAACCCATATCTCGTGAGATGGGGCCATCATAGAAAAAGATATCTATATAAGGTTTATTTACCTCACTCCCCAACGCCACTGGCTCTACTTGGGGAGACCCCAACGCAGTGGCTCCTCCCGACTCCCCACTCCCTCTTAAATAACAACGATAGGGACGGGTGGGATCAATTTGACTACCGCCAACTTCATACCATTCGGGATCGCTTTGATCTGCGGTAGGGAGGGGACGGCAACGCTGTGCTTGCGAGGGTGCGAGAATAATGAAGCGAATACCTTCAGCAACTAGTGCTTCTAGGGTGGCATAGTCCACACCCGTTTCCGCTAGCCACATACCTTCGGGATCGCGTCCAAAGCGAGAGCGGAAGTCTTCTTTACCCCAACGAATTTGAGTGTATTTATCGCGTTCGTTCGCCAGAGGCATGATGATATGGTTGTATACTTGCGCGATCGCATTTCCGTGGCCATGCAGACGTTGGGCACTTTTCACATCAGCCTCTAAAATTCGCTGATAAACCTCCACATCATAACGTTCCAGCCACGACATCAGCGTCGGCCCGATATTGAAGCTGAAATACTCATAGTTATTGACGATCCCCTTCACTTCGCCCCGGTCATTTAAAACCCTAGCAAAGGCATTCGGTCGATAGCATTCCCAGTGAATTCGCTCATTCCAATCATGGAAAGGTGCAGCACTAGGTTGACGTTCAATCGCATCCAAGTAAGGGTTTTCCCTTGGTGGTTGGTAAAAATGACCATGTACTGTCACATAAACACCAGTAGCTTTTCTCAGGGGATCAGCCTGTTGAGTGTTTTTGTGATCTGGATGGAACGCGAATGTTGAGCCAGAACTGGCAGGCATTTCAGCAGCAGAAGTCATGTATATTTATCCAAAATCAAAAACTTGTACTCGTACCGGAAAAAACTTATGTAGACCTTTCTACAACGGGTTGAACATCAAATCCGGTATAGACGATAACTATGGTTTATAACCAAATTTTCCAGAAGGCGGTCTTTAACAGTTCAAAAGTCACAAATGTGATCATTGCAGGCATCCTGGCTATTAATCTGGATGCAAACTAAAGCAAAGGTATACCAGTATAGCGGGAAATCTGCGTTATCGCACAGCCTTTTCCCCCGAAGGCTTAAGTGATTTGGCATTGAACAACGCCTCAGATAGGAGTTTTTTCGTCGGTAGCGATCATCAAAAACTTAATTGTCTTTTAATATATTAAACCTCATTTTTGGTGTAATACTTCGGCTGAATTTCATAGTTTTGCAACGAAAGATTACATAAACTCCGTAAATCGCAATCTTATTTTACATATCTTGCCTAGACCTGAAAACAGTAGAATTTCTAGATTAGCCTCCAGATGGGGACGTGGGGATTGAAATGTTGGGAGATTATAAAGGTTATGTTTTTTGCGCTAACTACTGATCATGAAGTATCTTCAGTTAACACTCCGATAGAATATCCTCAATTCAAGGTTGCAAATGTCAGGTAAAAACATTCTTTTTCTCGTTTTGTTATTGTTTATCCCCGTCTCTTTCGCGGCCCACTTTTTGCACTGGAAAGATTTGATAGTTTTCATTACAGCTGGGTTGGCAATACTGCCTTTAGCAGCTTGGATGGGTACAGCCACAGAAGAAATTGCTGTAGTAGTTGGGCCAAGCTTGGGGGGGTTGTTAAATGCTACCTTTGGCAATGCAACAGAATTAATCATTGCCCTCATTGCTCTCAAAGCTGGATTAATAGATGTAGTCAAAGCCAGTATCACGGGATCAATCATTAGTAACTTATTACTGGTGATGGGCTTGTCGATGCTTTTAGGAGGACTGCGCTACAAAGAACAGACATTTCAGCCAATTGTAGCGCGAGTTAATGCAGCCTCGATGAATTTGGCGGTGATTGCCATTTTGTTGCCAACAGCGATGAACTTCACCTCTGTGGGAATTAGCGAACAAACGTTGCAATATCTTTCTATTGCCGTTGCTGTGGTGTTAATCCTGGTTTACGCCCTGACGCTGCTGTTTTCAATGAAAACCCACTCCTATCTATATGATGTTGGTGTAGCAGAGACCGAAGTTGAGGATAATTCTTCTCATACCAAACCAAACATAGTATTGTGGACTGGTGTGCTGCTAGTATGCACGCTGTTTGTGGCAGTTGAATCAGAATTGCTAGTTGATTCTCTAGAGGTAGCTACATCTGAGCTAAATTTAACGGCACTATTTACAGGGGTAATCATAGTGCCGATTGTCGGTAACGCTGCTGAACACGCTACAGCCGTCACCGTGGCAATGAAAGATAAGATGGATCTCTCTCTTTCTGTGGCTGTGGGTTCAAGTATGCAGATTGCTTTATTTGTAGCTCCTGTGTTGGTAATAGCAGGGTGGGCAATGGGACAACCAATGGATTTGGATTTTCAACCTTTTGAATTGGTTGCTGTCGCTGTATCAGTGTTGATTGCGAATACCATCAGTTCTGATGGTAAGTCCAATTGGTTAGAAGGTACTTTACTTTTAGCTGCCTATACAGTTTTGGGGTTCGCTTTTTACTTTCATCCAGTAGTAGATGGTATAGGTTAGATGATACAAGAGCGATCGCTTGTAGTTTAAAAGATAGCGATCGCTCTTTTTTATGTCCATTTGTATATATTCTCAGTATTGATTAAGTATCCAAAAAATCGGCGATAATTCCATCTTGTACAAATCGACCAATTTTAATAATGACTCTAAATCCTCGGCTTTTAATACAAAACTATCAAAAAAGTCAGTATGAAACATCAAGCATGAAAGATGAAATTCTTGATCCTTACACATATAATTAGGCCAATCTGCTTGATGCCATTCCCATGAGATCACATACTATGTTATTGTCTAAACCGTTGATTTAGGCGATAGCTTTCACAATCTGTTAGCTAAATTACAGATATAAATTGTAGCAAAAGTAACTACAGTCAGCCAATTAAACTGGTTTAAAGGAGATCAAATGTTTGGAAAAATTAATACATCAGAATTTATGCATCTGTCATATGTATCTAGGAAATAGAGAAAAAATATGACACTTGTATAAATCCCATAGATTATTAAGCGTTGCTGAATTTAGGGATGAATACCAATTTCGATTTGCCCCTCAACAATATTCTGGAATAATACTGATCTAGTAAAATAAAATACAATGACTGAATTTGGTTTGCTGATGACGGGCATGTTAAATACAAAACAACCTTCTTTGCCCAATCTACCGGAGCAGCAACCATTTCAGATGGAAGGCGTACAGCAGTCAATACAGAGTCAACTACCTGAGTCAGTTCTGGCTGCTCAAGTCACACCACCTGAATTCATGCTTACAGATACAACCTCCCAGCCTCAGCCGTCAGCGCTCAAACTAAAGAAAGAAAATACACCAAAGAAAGTCAGAAAAAATAATCAGTCTCTAGGTTCTTCTGGCCTAGCTGATTCCATAAAGTATGCTCAGGCTATAGGCAAAAGCAGAGCCAAAAGTGTAGGAAGACTGCAAAAGTTGAATCGTCAATCTTTGCCAACTCTCCATTTTGGTAGCTCTGGTGTCGCCGTCCGAGTCTTACAGCGGCTGTTAATTTCTAACGGCTACATCATTCGAGTTGATGGAGATTTCGGCCCACTCACAGAAACTGCTGTCAAAGCATTTCAAAACCAACAGAATTTGTCAGCCGATGGGGTAGTCGGTCAACGAACCTGGCAGGCTTTGACTAGTTGAATTGTGCGTTAAGACCGCAGGGGAGCAGGGGGCAGGGAGCAAGGCAGAGGGTTTGAAGCTTTTACTTACAACATCAATAGTGCAATTGATAAGTGCGGCAGCTGATCCCAAATTTGCGTTTAGTAGGGTGCGTCAGTGCGAGAAAACCAGCTAAGCTAATCTGCCTTTAACTTGCATAATCCTTTGCCTCAGAAAGACGCAAAGAGAAGTTGCGTGCGGGGGTTCCCCCCGTTGAGCAAACTTCGGAGGACGCGCTTAAGGGGAGACGCGGGGATGCAATTTGAATGATTATTAGCTTACACTAAAAGATTATTTACTGATGCACCCGACATTTTGGAATTTGTTTATCTTTTTTACCGATACTTATGCTGCTCCAATAATTGTTGCGCTCTCGGCTTGTAAATTAAATAAAACAAAGTCTCGATGTAACGCAACAAATCTTCTCGATTTTCTTTTGAGGTAAAGTTCCAAAAGCCATAAATCCGTGCTAAAGAAAGCAGCTTGGTAGTATGAATTTTCCACGTATAGGTGCTATAAACCCGATTAATAGCACGTTGAGAAATTTCCTGCCAATTATGAGGATTTTGTTCGCATTTGGTGACAAAATCTATGATTTTTGTGGCTGTTTCTTCTAAATTTGTTGGGTTAATATAAAAACCATTAACCTGATCTTGAATAATCTCTAATGGCCCACCAAACTGTGTAGCAAAAGTTGGTAATCCCGAAATCATCGCCTCTAAAATTGTCAAACCAAAAGCTTCAAATAAAGCTGGTTGCACAAAGATTCCTTGATGATCTGCAATGACTCGGTAAATTTCACCAGAATCACTTTTGGATAGACGCACACCCAACCAACGAATCCTCCCGTGGAGATTGTACTCGTCGATGATGTGGTAGAGTCTAATAATTTCGTCACGTTCTTCGTTGTCGCCTGACTCTTCTGTACGCAACTTACCCGCTACTAAAATTAAGTTGCAATGCTCTTGTAATTCTTTACTCTTACCAAAGCATTCAGCTAAACCTGTGAGGTTCTTAATCCGGTCAAGACGAGCCATAGAAAACAGAGGACGCTTGTGAGGCTCGTCAAGCCTACCAAAGATTTGGCTAGGATCTTCCAAAGTAAAAAGTGTTTCTGCAAGGCGTTGGCGATCGCTTTCTACTCGGTCTTGAGTTTGCGAATAGGGGAAGTAGTAATTCTCATTTACCCCAGGTGGCACAACATTAAACTTGGGACTAAATAATTCAATGCCATTGACCACATGGTACAGTTCCGGCATGGTGAAACACTTGTAAGACTCATATTGTCCCACACTATCCCGCGTGCCGACAATTTCTTGGTAGGTGCTGCTCACAATAAAATTGGCAGCATTCATGGCAATTAAATCAGCAGTAAATTGCAGCGAAAAATGATATTTATCCTCCAAATCTTGCCAGTAGAGGTTACTAAACAAGTATTTAGATTTTTCCAGCGCATGGGCAATATTACATTGCGTAACTTTCATACGTCGCGCCAGTAAAAACGCTACTAAATTACCGTCAGAATAGTTACCGACTATTAAGTCGGGTCTACCTTGTAATTCAGCTCGCAATTCTTTTTCAGAATCAACAGCGAAGGTTTCTAGATAAGGCCAAAACTCAAACCGGGAGATCCAGTTTTGAGTCATATTCGGATTAAATTCCCGCAAAGGTACGCGCAAAATCCAGGCATTTTCTGTACCGTAGACTTTTTCTAGTCGTTGATTACAAAGAGTGCCGTCGCTATTAGGAATTAGGCGACTGAGAATAATCACTTTTGGCTGGACGTTCAGATTCTCTAAGCCAGCAAGTAAAACATCTTCTTGCAACTGTTTTTCTAAATTCTTGGCTTGGTCGAGAACATAAACTACCTGACCCCCAGTATCGGGGCGTCCTAGCACTCCTTCTTGACCAAACCAACCGTGGGCCGACACCAAGACGATTTTAAAAATCATCGGCACACGTGAGATGAAAGCTTCTAAGGTTTGGGGGTCGGGAGAGTCTATCAATTCATCAAGAATGTTCAGAGTGTCACGCACCCGCCCCGCTGTGTTACCCCAACCCGGTTCAAAACCCATTGTTTGCAACTGAAACTGGAATTGTTCGTAAGATTCATCGTTGGGGCGTTCATTGACAAAAGCGATCGCTTTTTTCACTTGCTGTGAAAGTTGCTGCTGCGATTGAATGTGATTGTTTACCAACAGTTGAATCCCGTTGTATTGATGGAGGCGCAAGAAATTCAATAAGCTATCTAGCAGTTGTTTGGAGTCTTGAAAGATTTTGCTGGATAGATAGCGGTTGAGAAACTGCACTCCTTTACCAATATTTTTCGGGTCTCGAATTACTGGAGTGTAGTCGTAAAATGGCCCAAAGTCCAACTCTAGCAAGTCGCCATCGTTGGGATAAAATTTATTCACCAGGCGATCGCGTAGATCCAGTAGATCCTGCACTGTCATCGGCTCAACACTTAAATCTTCCGTCAGCCAATATATTTCTTGGCTGGCAATCTGAGAACGGATAATCAAACAGAAGTTTGAGTCCTCCTGAATAATTTCTTGAGTATAGTAAATGAGTTTGCCTAAGTTAGAAGAAGTGTAAAATTTATCGGGTTTCTGATACTTGGAGCAATATTCAGCATACACATTGAGTATGTCATTCCGCAGCAAATACCTCTTTTCTTGTTGGCGTAATTCGCTAATAAAAGAACGCAAATCACTTCTTTCTTCACTATCGAGGACTGCTTGGAGCAATTCAGACATAGTAACTCCACTAAATGACTATCTTGCTTTTTGATTTTCCAGGTGAAACTAGTAAGGTCTACCTTTTGTTACACCATCTATAAACCTTAATTAACACAGATAAACATGTTTATCTGTGTTGACTACTGGTGACTATTTTACAGTAGTACTTAAATCTTGTTTGTCTTCACTTAGATTATTCTAAAACTCAGTATTTTTTGCTCTAACTAAAGGAATACAATTTTCTTTTCTTTTGGTAGATGTTAGCAAATATACAACATCAAATGGTGTAACTGAAAACTTTTCCACTCTCCACCTACGCAAATAATTTTATCAATCAAGTCAGATTATTATAGTTTTGTAATCATTAATTGAGTGTTGACACTCATTTTTGTCGTACATATATATCAGCTATTCTACAATTAGAATCAGAGCTTTAGCTCTAATAATTTCGGGCATAACTAATAGCAAAACGACTGAAAATTAGTCTTAAGGCTGATACAAAAATTAACTATTTTTTTAAGATTATAGATTGTCATTTAAACTTAAATAAATTAATATCAATTTTTAACTGAATCAAGACTAATTGCGATCCACCCTAGTTATAATTTCAGCGTAAAGCCGTTAAAACATGGGTTGGTTTATATGACTCACAATACACACAAGTTAACAAATACTGACCATAGCGTAGGCAATATCATGATCATTTCTTTGCTTGCCTTCTGTGGATTGACTTTTATCTTTCTTTTAGGCCTCTTTTAATAGTTGATAGTGCATTGAAAAACTTTTGAGGAAGCAGATATAATTAATCTGCTTCCATTATTTATGTGTTTATAAAAGGGAACAGGGAGCAGGGAAATAAGCTACCCACTAGCGTCTAAAGCACCGCCAGATCGTATTGGCATGTCTAGCCTTAAATGTTTGTTGCATTAAAAAGAACTCTTGTGGGATGGACCGAAAAGCCATTTGTGTCAACTTAAGCTAGAAATAGCTTCGGTGTTGGCTTCCTCACCCGCCAAGAAATAAATTTCTTGGCTAATAAGCTGTTCCATATATAACTTACATAATTAGGGCGGGCAAGATGCCCACCCCACAAGAGTTTTATTTAATTTGATTATGTAATTTAGATGTTTTTTAGCTTAGCTCAAGTCTACTGAAGTAGACTCAAAATCTTGGGAGATATTCAGTCATCTTTAGATGACTTTCGCTATTAGCGAGGAACTGAAGTTCCTTGCGGGACATAACTTTTACGTTAAGTTGACACCAATGGCGTCTAGCCCGTCCGTGGCGGGCTTTTCGTCTCATCCCACAAGAAAACTTATTACACCATTTTTTTAACCTTGCCACGCCAGTATGGTGCGTTATGCTGGTGCGATAACACACCCTGGTATATCAAAGGACAAATGGCCAATGACAAAAGACAATCCTGATGTAAATTTGCTGATATACATCAGTATTTAATTGACACTCTCCGACCTAAAGGTGCGGAGATTCTTAAGACCTCACGGACTTAATATCCTGTTTATACAGGTACGCGCGGCTCACTACGTTTGCCCCATAGGGCGTAGTGATATCTCCTCAAGGTTTTTCGGGCGTAAACTTTCCCCCAGTCCAGGGGTAGGTTTTTAAATCTTGTACTGATTAAACTATTTTAACATGGCTGAGTCTTAAAGGACTTAATTAGCCTTCATCCCCTGCCTAAAGTATGCTTGGATGCAACTACGTTGCTGTTCGGAGAGGGTTTTCGGCATATTTTTATAAGTTATGCTAATAGTAAGTACGCTTCGTTTGTCATCGCTTTAGGTTTTCAAGCTCCAAGATGACAAATTCCTGCTACAGTGACAGTAATTACTCTTCAGCAGCAAAGCATGTGCTTCCAACAAAGTATGCATTAAACTGCTGTATGCTTATACAGGGCGAACGACGGGACTTGAACCCGCGAGTGGTGGAACCACAATCCACTGCCTTAACCACTTGGCTACGCTCGCCATTCATTTTCTGAATATAGCATTTTTTGGATATATTGATCCAAAGTCTTTTAGCTGGAACGGACTTTGTTGATCCCAAGTCTAATGATTATACAGATGCGTACTTGGCAAACATGAAAGCCTCAAACATCATTGCATATGCTGGAGCAGCAGGACTCGTTGTTTTGGGAGTGGCGTCGGCAACGACAAATCCTAGTCAAGCTCAATATGAAGAGTATGCTGTGCAACGGTTGACGGCATACTTAAAAACCGATTTTTGTGATAAAACGCCAAAAATATTAGAAAAATTTATAGATTTTAAGTGCAATCAACTGATTGATTCGGCTAACCCGCACATCCAAAAAATTATTGCTGGGACTACAGAGAGTAAGAACTATCTTCTTTTTACTATTTACCGCACAAACTTAAAAATCGATTCTTGGATACCTACTTATAAATTTGAAACTGTAGGAGCATTTAATAACTTTTATACCTACACTGCTGAACAGCAATAACTAAAAAAATTCCATCAGTTTGGGGAGCAGGTGAGGAAGAATCTAATAATGATCTTCGCTTTCCAAATTGGATAATTTATTCAAGCTAATAAAGTTTGAAACCGGGCTAGGCTAGGCGTATGATTACCTTTATCCAAAGTCCAGTAAGTTTTGATCCAGAAGTTATGGACAGTACATTAGTTAAGATATTAACACAAGCATCTTAAATTTTTCCACTGATTTGTATCGATTGGCGTCAGTATCTGATAGATACTGTAAAGACTCTCAATTTCGTGTCTCCATAGATATTCTTAGATATACAACCGTTAACTGAACCTTAACTGTCCGCTAAGCATTTTGCACTCAACATTGGTTAGGTAGCAAAAAAAAATTAATAAAAATTTCAGGAGTCTAGACTCCATATCTAACAGCCTGGACTACCTTAGTAAGTGAGCAGCTTTGAGATAACGTAGTAAATTCATTTAAGTAAGCCGTGAAGATTCCAAGTTCAATCTGGACATTACTAATTGGCATCGTACTAACGCTAGTCAGCTTTTGGTACGGTCAAAATCACGGTCTGTTACCAGCAGCCGCATCGGATGAAGCCGTCTTAGTAGATGGTCTTTTCAACACGATGATGATCGTTTCTACAGGGATATTCCTGATAGTTGAAGGTGTCTTAATTTACTCTGCATTTAAATACCGTCGGCGTGCAGGTGACAATGAAGACGGCCCGCCAGTTGAGGGCAATGTGCCGCTAGAAATCCTCTGGACGGCGATCCCAGCAATTATCGTTATCGGTATTTCTGTTTACAGCTTTGAAGTTTACAACGATATCGGTGGTTTCGACCCCCATGCTATTCATGAAGCCCCGGTTTCTCAACAATCAATGAAAATGCATGGGGCTGCGATCGCTGCTACTCTAAACGATACTCCTAGCAGCACCGAACCCAACCTCAACCAAGAAAAATCTGATCAGGCAATGCAAGACCCAGCAACAGCAACAGTCCGCAATGCCGACCAAATTCCCCAAAAACAAAATGCCCCAGGTGTAGGGAGTGTTGCACCCACCATTGGGCCGAGTCCTGAGAAAGCGGGGCAACCACCAGAATTACTTGTTAACGTCACAGGTCTCCAGTACGCTTGGATTTTCACTTATCCAGAAACGGGGATTACTACTGGCGAACTCCACGTTCCCATCGGGCGGGAAGTGCAAATCAACATGACAGCTAACGATGTCATCCATGCCTTCTGGGTTCCAGAGTTCCGTTTGAAACAAGATGCGATTCCTGGCAGACAAAGCGAAATTCGCTTCACACCCAGCAAACAGGGTGATTATACCTTGATTTGTGCTGAACTTTGCGGCCCTTATCACGGTGCAATGAGAACCCAAGTAGTAGTCGAGTCGCCAGAAGCATTTGATAAATGGATGCAAGAACAACTAGTTGCCAGCAAGGACACACTCAATCAAGCCGTTGCTGTCAACCCTGCGGATTTATCCCCGCATGAATTTCTCTCTCCTTACACCAAGGAGATGGGAATCCAACCTGAAATCATACATCAAGTTCACCATTAGTTCAGTGAACAGTTATCAGTGAACAAGCTGATAACTGATAACTGACTACTAACTCTTATGACACAAGCCCAGTTGCAAGAAGCTGCCAACATCCCTGCCCATGCTGAGGGGCCAGGGATCAGAAAATGGCAAGATTACTTTACCTTCAATACCGACCATAAGGTGATTGGGATTCAGTACCTAGTCACCACGTTCATTTTTTACTGTATTGGCGGTGTTTTAGCTGACTTAGTTCGCACGGAACTACGAACACCAGATGTAGATTTTGTCAGCCCGGAAGTTTACAACAGTTTGTTTACGCTGCACGCCACAATTATGATTTTTTTGTGGATTGTGCCAGCTGGTGCTGGTTTTGCTAATTTCCTGATTCCCCTGATGATTGGGGCCAAGGATATGGCATTCCCGCGTCTCAATGCCGTCGCCTTCTGGATGATCCCACCTTCTGGTTTGATGCTAATCGCTAGTTTATTGGTAGGCGATGCCCCAGATGCCGGCTGGACTTCTTACCCCCCCTTAAGCTTGGTCACAGGTCAAGTGGGTGAGGGAATCTGGATTATGAGTGTTCTGCTGTTGGGTACATCATCGATTTTGGGGGCAATTAATTTCCTGGTGACGATGCTAAAAATGCGGACTCCGGGATTAGGTTTCAATCAATTGCCCTTGTTTTGTTGGGCGATGTTTGCTACCTCGGCGTTAACCCTGGTATCGACACCAGTACTAGCAGCAGGTTTAATTCTGTTAGCTTTTGACTTGATTGCCGGCACAACATTTTTTAACCCAACTGGAGGCGGTGATCCGGTTGTTTACCAGCACATGTTCTGGTTTTACTCCCACCCAGCGGTGTATATTATGATTTTGCCTTTTTTTGGGGCAATTTCTGAAGTTATTCCTGTACATTCGCGTAAACCGATTTTCGGCTATAAAGCGATCGCTTATTCCTCCCTAGCCATTAGCTTTTTGGGGCTAATCGTTTGGGCGCACCATATGTTTACCAGTGGTATCCCTGGTTGGTTGCGGATGTTTTTCATGATCACTACGATGATCATCGCCGTACCCACAGGAATTAAGATTTTCAGCTGGTTAGGAACAATGTGGGGTGGCAAAATCCAACTCAACAGCGCTATGTTGTTTGCTATGGGTTTTGTAGGCACCTTCGTGATTGGCGGGATCAGCGGCGTAATGTTGGCAGCTGTACCTTTTGATATTCACGTCCACGACACTTATTTTGTCGTCGCCCACTTGCATTACGTCCTGTTTGGTGGTAGTGTCCTCGGCATTTATGCAGCGATTTACCACTGGTTCCCCAAAATGACGGGACGGATGCTTAACGAATTTTGGGGTAAGGTTCACTTTGCCCTGACAATTGTGGGTTTAAATATGGCCTTCTTACCCATGCATAAACTGGGGATGATGGGCATGAACCGCCGTGTCGCGCAATACGACCCCAAATTTACATTTCTCAACGAAATTTGTACCATCGGCGCTTATATCCTAGCGGTTTCGACATTTCCCTTCATCTTCAACGCCATTTGGAGTTGGTTGTACGGAAACAAAGCAGGTAATAATCCTTGGAGAGCATTAACCTTAGAGTGGATGACTACCTCACCACCTGCGATCGAAAATTTTGATCAACTCCCAGTACTAGTGACAGGCCCTTATGACTACGGTTTGGAAAAAGCCCAAGAAGGTGTACCCTTATCTGATCCTAATCCTGTCTTATCTGGTGGCCCCAACTCAGTTTTAAGAGCAGAACCCGACCCGGCGGTCGCTGCCAACCCTGAAGATAGGGGCTAGGGACTGGGGACTGGGTACTGGGAAAGAATTCTCATAACATCCCGATTCCCAATCCCTGATCTCCAATCCCCGAACCCTACTCCCTACTCCCCACTCCCCACTCCCCACTCACTTATAAAAATTCATGCAAAGTCAAATAATTGACCCAGCTAAAACGGAACTCAATCATCATCACGCTGCCCAAGCGGCGGTTCATCACGAAGAACATCCAGACCATCGCCTGTTTGGGTTAATTGTCTTCTTGATTGCTGAAGGAATGATTTTTATGGGTTTGTTCGGAGCTTATCTAGCTTTCCGTGCTACCTTACCTGTGTGGCCGCCAGCAGGCACACCAGAGTTGGAATTATTACTACCCGGAGTTAACACGGTCAATCTGATTGCTAGTAGCTTTGTGATGCACAACGCTGATACTGCAATCAAAAAGAATGATACGCGGGGTGCGCGTACTTGGCTAGCGATTACTGCGGCGATGGGGGCAATTTTCTTGGTAGGTCAGGTATATGAATATACCCATCTAGAATTTGGTTTAACTACCAACTTGTTTGCCAGTGCGTTTTATGTTTTGACTGGCTTCCACGGGTTGCACGTTACCATCGGTGTTTTGGCAATTGTTGCCGTGTTGTGGCGATCGCGCGTCCATGGTCACTACAGTAGTGAAAAGCACTTCGGTATCGAAGCCGCTGAAATTTACTGGCACTTTGTTGACGTGATTTGGATTATTTTGTTCGGATTACTGTATTTACTTTGAGTATCAATTAATAGTTGTTCGCGTGGAGTGAACAACTTAACAAGCCCCCTGTAGGGGGTTTTTTTATGAAAAAATTAACCCCCCTTCCCAACGTGGCTATCCATTAGTCGCATCTTTCTTAACATTGCTGTAAGTCAGACGCTGAGGGA